>JBDTTW010000355.1:0-7124 GCA_039930405.1 bacterium | reverse complement strand
CCTGCCAGGAAAGATTGTGCGGCCGGGAGTGTGGTGGGGCATTCCAATTCAACCGCTGGATGAATACAAACGGCTCAATGCTCACCTGGGCCGACTGCCGCAAATGAGAGAAGAGATTAAGGAACTCAGACGGCGGTTAGAGGAGCTCAAGAAAGATAAAGGCTGACACAACCCCACTTCTTTGCCACGGCTTTGCCGCCTGATTTGCGGTGGCGGCTATGCCCCACAAGAAAATGTCCTACATAACTCCCAAGCGGCTGCGCCCCAAACCGGGCGTAGCCCAAATAATAATTAGAACCTTTCGGAAGGTCAGAGGCCTTCCGCACATCAGGCGGCATAGCCGTTGACCGCGTGGTGTTTGACGCTATGGTTGAGCGGCTTCGCTATCTCAGGGCGGCGAGAATCGATTCAGCCGCTCTTTCTGAAGCGCCGCCCTCGCCGAGCTGATGCGCAACCTCACTTAGGCGGGCACGCACTTCTGCATTGGTCCCCGAATCAAGCAACGACAGTAACTCATTGGCCAGACGCTGGCCGTTAAGATCATCCTGCATTAGTTCAGTGGCCACGCGTTCGCCGGCCACCAGATTCACCAGTCCGTAATGATCCACGGTTATCAACCGTCCGAGCGTGTGCCAGTTGATCAGCGACTCTTTGTAAACAACGACCATCGGTGTGCCAAGCAACGCTGCTTCCAGAGTTGCAGTGCCGCTGGCGATCGCGGCGGCGTCGGCAGCGGCGAGCGCTTCGCGTGATTGTCCGGACACAATATGAAGACATGAAGGCAGCGGCTCAGGCATTGCCCGTTGCGCGCGCACAATCTCTCTTATTTCATCCGAGGTGCGGCCGGGCGCGACTACAACGACGAACTGAATCTCGGGCCGGCGAGCAGAAATCAGCGCGGCAGCTTCAAGCATTGGCGGCAGGATGCGATCCACTTCTTTACGCCGGCTACCGGGCAAAAGGGAAATGATGGGTAGCTTAGGATCGAGTTTCATTTGCCGGCAAAACTCTGCGCGGTCGTAACGCGAATGAACTTCACCAGCCAGCGGATGGCCCACATACTCCACCTGATCGATGCCGCGGTCGGCGTACCAATCTTTTTCAAACGGCAGAATCGACAGCAGCAAGTCAACGTTGCGTTCAAGGCTGCGCGCGCGATAACCGCGCCAGGCCCAAAGCTGCGGACTGATGTAGTAAATGATCTTGAGGCCGCGGCGATGCAAAGCGCGCGCGAGTTTTAAGTTGAAGTCAGGCCAGTCAACCAGGATTACGGCAGCGGGTTTTCGTTCAACTGCCGCTTGCTTTAAGAGTTTGAAAGCGCGCCAGAACTTCGGCAAAGCCGAGCCGATCTCGACGAGTCCCATGATGGAAAGCGCGTCGGTGTTAACCACCGACTCCACGCCGGCCGCGCGCAGCAGTGGACCAGTGGCGCCGAAAAATTCCAGCCCGCACTCGGGCTCGGCATTTCGCAATGCATCGACGAGCGCGGCAGCATGCGCATCACCCGAAGCTTCGCCCGCGACGATCATTAGTTGGCGCTTTTCCATCGGCGCGCATGATAACAGTGGGCAGTGTGCCGTGTGCAGTGGGCCGCATTGCCTACAGCTAAGTATTTCGTGGTAGCATCGCTGCGCTTTTATGAACGGGTGGTGCTTGCAGCATTGGAACTTCCTGCGAAGTGCTCGCTCTCCCCGCCAGAAAGGTTCATTTTCTCTTGCGCAATTCTTTTCTTACCAGTCGGTGCTCTGCTCTAATCTTCTCCCTCCTGGCAAGCTTACTGCTTGCCACGACTCCGCGCCTGCTCGTTGCTCAGCAAACCAATCCCGTCGATCGGAAGGTCACGAACCCGATGACCGACACGCCCAACGTCAACCCCATAACTCAGGATCAGCCAGTTAAGCCGCGACGAACTGCCGCGCAGGGCGAAGTGGGCGAGCCGACGGATTTGTTGAAAGTTGATGCCGGCACGCAAACCGTTTCTGGCCCAAAGGAAGCACGCGTTTTTGTTTATGAGGGTAACGTCGATGCGCGCATCGGCACCTTCCGGCTGCAAGCCGACAAGGTGACGGTTTATGAAGCTACGAACAAAGTGGTTGCCGAGGGCAATGTCGTGTTTGATCAAGGCGACCAGCAACGCATCACCGGCTCGCGAGCTGAATGGAACTACAAAAGCAAGACCGGATCGTTTATCGACTCGACCGGCTACACCAATCAGACGCAGGACGGCACGCGTGTCTATTTCACTGCCGATCGCGTTGATCGAGTAAGCCTCGATACCATCATCGCGACTAATGTGCAGGTCACTGCCTGCGATGAAGACGTCCCCAAGTGGAGCTTTCATGCCGCGAAAGTGAAGATTAAGACCGGCGATCGCGTGCGCTTGTATTCACCGAACCTGCGCGTGAAAAAGATTCCGATCTTCTATCTGCCTTACGCGTCCGTATCGCTTAAGGCGCGCGATCGAGCTTCGGGCTTTCTGACGCCGACGTTCAGTGGTTCCGGTCAAAAAGGCTTTCGCCTTTCCACTGCTTACTATCAAACGCTGGGCAGGTCTGCCGACCTCACGGTGCGCAACGACATCTACACGAAGCGCGGTTATGGGTTGGGCGCCGATTTGCGCACGCGCGCGAATTCGCGTTCATACTTTAATGCCGGCTTTTATGTGGTGAAGGATCGCGCGCTGGGACCGAAAGCCGATGCCGATCATCCCGACCAGGGCGGCTCGAGTTTCTACGTCGAGGGAGTCCATTACTTCCCTAACGGATTCATCGCTGCCGCCGACGTCAACGTCACTTCGAATCTCGCATTTCGCCAGATCTTTTCCGACAGCATCCAGCAGGCCATCTCGCCCGAAGAGCGCTCGCAGGTTTTCGTTAACAAGGATTACGACGCCTACAGTTTCAATTTTCTGGCGCGCTCGCAAGTAACCAACTTGCCAAACGCGCGCATCCGCATACGCGAGTTGCCCAGCGTCACGATCGAAAAGCGCGCGTCGCCGCTGAACTTCATTAAGAAACTACCTCTTTACTTTTCCTACGAAGCCGGCGCCGAAGGCGTAAGCCGCAAGGAAACAGTTGACGACTTGATTGCTTTCAGGCGCGACGTGGGCGGCGATCCCATCATCTCTCCGTCCATCGTGCAACGACTCGATTTTCATCCGCGGGTGCAAATCCCACTCTACTTTTATGGCGTGTCGGTGACGGCGACCGCGGGAGCACGGGCGACTTTTTATTCCAATTCAATCGACCCGACCAATCGCGCGATATTGAGCCGGAACATCACGCGCAGTTACGGCGAGTTTGAATTGGATGTCAGACCGCCGGCGCTCGCGAAGGACTTTCAACGCGGCGGCAAATTCTGGTTCCGGCATGTGATCGAGCCGTACATTGTTTATCGAAAAATTTCCGGAGTGAATGACTTTGACCGCGTCATCCGTTTTGATTATGTCGACGCGGTCGCGGACACAAACGAAATTGAGTTTGGAGTCTCGAACCGCTTCTTCACTCAACGATCGACTGAAAACGTCAGCGGCAAAGGGAAAGAGACAAGGCCGGCGGCTGGGCCCGGGAAATCAGAGTCGCTCGCGAGCCAGCCGTATGAAGCGCTGACAATTACCGTGCGCGGGAAATATTTCTTCGACCGGTTCTTTGGCGGCGCCCTGGTGCCGGGCCAGCGCAACCAGTTTTATCCCATCAATACGTTTTCGGGATTCAGTTATGGCGGCGTGCCGCGACTGTTTTCGCCGTTGAACGTTGAGGCCCGTTATCGCCCGCGCGCAGACTTGTTTGTCGATCTACGCAGCGATCTGGATACGCGGGGCGGCGGACTGCGCGCTCTTTCCGCTTCGTTCGGCATCAACCGCTCGCTGGTCCAAATCTTTCAAAGCTTTTACTACACGCGGGCCGTTGAACTGGTACCGAGTTTCGCACAGTTTGCGGATGCGCGAGGCAAAGAACCCGGCACGTTGCGTGGGTCGCAGTGGAGTCCATCATTCTTTCTCGGCGACCGTGAACGTGGACTGTTCGGCGGCGCGTCCTTCTTCTTCGACTTTCAGGTGCACCCAGGACAACATCGCTCACTCGTGAGTTCGACGGTAACCATTGGCTATAGCTGGGACTGCTGCGCGGTAACTGCGCAGAATTACACTTTCAATGTTGGCGTGCGGCAGGAAAACCGGATGGTCTTCAGTTTTCGCCTAAACGGCATTGGCACATTTGGGACGGAACAAATCGGGCAACGTTTCCACTAATTATCCCAACTAACAAAGGCTTGATTACCAGCGGCGGCTCTCGTGCGCCAAAGTGCGAGACAAAAAGATTCAAGAGTCCCTGATTGTCAGCCGTCCAGCCTGTAAACCGGAATCCAACTGCGGTATATTTGGAACGACGTGATTAGAACTGCTGCCTTTGAGTAGCGACGATCGTCTTTGGCAGTCACCCAGGGTTCCACGCCCTGGACTCCGACTCCGAAATAATCGACTTCATATTGCAATTTATAAGTTTTAGGAGATTCCCCTGATGTTTGCTCGGCCCTCTCGCAAAATCTCAGCGCGCGCACGTGTATTCCTTTCAGTCCTCTTCGTCCTGGCCGTCGCCATTGTCCTCGCGAGCGGGCCGCGTTCATCAAAAGCTACGCAACAGGCGGGAATGCCTGGTGCCTCGCAAAAGCGAAGCAAGCCCGCTTTTGTTCCCGGTGAGGCGCTGGTGCGATATAGGAGCGAAGGCGCCGCCAAAAGAGTAGCGACCGAGATGACGTTGGCCGTGAACGCACACCAGGTGCCGATCCGGATTGAGCGCTTTGAAGGCGCCGACAGTGTTCCCGGTTTGCGTCTCGCACACATGGCGCCGGAACAAACGCTGGATGCGATTGAGGCGCTTAATAAACAAGCCGACGTTCTTTATGCGGAACCTAACTATCTGCTCCATCCAGATCTCACGCCAGACGACCCAAGGTTTGTAAGCAACGAGCTTTACGGCCTCAACAAAATCGGAGCACCAGCCGCGTGGAATACAACGCAAGGGAGTTCTGCAATCGTAGTTGGGGTGATCGATGAAGGCATCGATAAGACCCATCAGGATTTGGCTGCCAACATCTGGGTCAACCCCGGTGAGATTGCGGGAAACGGTATCGATGACGACGTCAATGGATTCGTCGACGATGTGAATGGATACAATTTCGCTGGCAACACAGGAACGCTTCCCGCCGAAATTCACGCCACGCATGTGGCGGGAACCATTGGCGCTGTGGGGAACAACGGCATCGGCGTAGTGGGCGTCAACTGGAACGTGCGCTTGATGTCGTTGAGATTCATTAATGGATCGAGCGGCGATACTGCCAACGCCATTCGGGCCGTGAACTATGCCAAGTTAATGCGCGACCGGTGGGTGACCTCGGGCGGAGCCAGCGGCGCAAACATTCGCGTGCTGAACAATAGTTATGGTGGTGGTGGGTTTGATCAGTCTTTCCTGGACGCCATTACCGCCGCGAATCAATCGGGCATTCTTTTCGTAGCCGCCGCCGGCAACATAGACAATCCGAGCATCGACAATGGGGACAATGAGCTAGTTCCGCATTTTCCCTCCAGCTATAACGCACCAAATGTTATCGGCGTGGCTGCGACCGACTCGGCCGATAATCTTGCCGGATTCTCGCATTACGGAGCGAACACGGTGCCGCTTGGCGCGCCAGGTTCGGGAATTCTCAGCACCACGCCTGGCAACACTTACCAGAGCATCAGCGGCACCTCGATGGCGTCGCCTCATGTTGCCGGCGCTGCTGCTTTGTTGCTGGCCGCAAACCCCAATCTAACGGTGCTGCAACTGCGGAGTCTGCTTCTTTATAATGGCGATCTCGATCCGGCGCTGACGGGAGTTACGTTCACCGGCCGGCGCCTCAATGTTGGGAACAGCATCGTGGCGGTGACCGAGGGCGATGTCACGCCGCCGGGAACAGTCACTAATTTTCATCTCAACTCGCAAAACGGCCGTGCCTTTAATATCGGCTGGAATGCTTCAGGTGACGATGGCGCGGCCGGACAGGCTTCGCTCTATACCGTCAGCTTTACAGATGGGACCAGTGGCGCGGTCACGGCATTGAAGAACACAATTCCAACGGCGTCCGGTACGACGCAGGCGATTGACCTGAAGATTCCTTACCGGCACACGAGCGGCACGCTTACGCTGCGCGAGTTTGATAACGTTGGAAACGAGGGAACACCAGCCAGCTTTCCGGTAACGGTTGGTCCGGTCCAGGGCGATCCTTACATCATCCAACTTGCCGGCGCGGCCACGCTTTCGAGTGACGGAACTGCGTTGGGTTTGGTGGGGGATGACAAGCTAAAACTAAATTACGTGTTGCCTTTTTCTTTTCCCTTCTTCGGCCAAAATTTCTCGAGTGTAAACATTTCCACCAACGGCAACCTCTTCTTCTCGACGCCGCCAACGCGCTCGAGTGGCGACGGTGATGACGTGCCCAGTTCGACCGCCGGTCTGGCTCAGTTCAAGATGATTTCCGGTCTTTGGGATGATCTCAGAACCGACGGGCGCGCGGGCGATGATGTCTACGTTGTCATACCTGACGCCTCGCACATCATCTTTCGTTGGCAGGGTGAAATTTTCGGTGATGGCTCGAACCCCGCGAGCCAGCCGGCGGTTAATTTCGAAATAGAACTACGCAGCGATGGCACGATTGTCACGCGCTACGGCAGCGGGCAGATCGCACCGACCAACACCAATCTTTTCCCGGTGGTGGGAATTGGCGGTGGCGAGCCGGACGCTTACGTTATTCCTTCGCACACTTCCGAACAAACGCCCATGAGTTTGACCAACGCCCCATCGGTATTGTTTCAGCCGCGGTTGCCCATTAACACTGCTGAGTTTTCCCAGTCGCCGTTCACTGCTGCCGAGGCCACTGGCAGCATAGCGGTCACTGTAACTCGCTCGGGTGACACTTCGACGCAAGCCTCTATCGATTACGTGACTGTCGACGGCTCGGCAACGCAAAAGGGCGACTACTTATTCGCTTCGGGCAGGCTTACGTTTGCGCCGGGGGAAACAAGCAAATCCATAACCGTGCTGATCATTGACGATGTTTACGTGGAGGAGACAGAAAGTTTCAGCCTGGAG
>JBDTTW010000354.1:0-6722 GCA_039930405.1 bacterium | reverse complement strand
TGCTGCGCATACTCGCCGGCGTCGACAAAGACATCAACGGCGAGACGGTCATCTCGCCGGGCTACACCGTTGGTTACCTCGAACAGGAACCGCTGATCGATGATGCGCGCACAGTGCGCGAAGTGGTCGAGGAAGCAGTTAAGGAAACTGTTGCGTTGCTGAAAGAGTTTGATGAGATCAACGCGAAGTTTGGCGAAGAGATGTCGGACGAAGCGATGGACAAACTGCTGGCGCGGCAAGGGGAGGTTCAGGAGCTATTGGACCATCAGGATGCCTGGGACCTTGATGCGCGGCTGGAGATGGCGATGGATGCCCTGCGCTGTCCAGCCGGAGACACGCCGGTGAAGGTGTTGTCGGGCGGCGAACGCCGGCGCGTTGCCTTGTGTCGTTTGCTATTGCAGAAGCCAGACATTCTTTTGTTGGACGAACCCACCAACCACCTTGATGCCGAATCGGTGGCGTGGCTTGAGCATCATCTGCAGAGCTACCCGGGCACGATCATCGCGGTAACTCACGACAGATATTTTCTCGACAACGTAGCCGGCTGGATTCTGGAACTCGATCGCGGCGCGGGTATTCCCTGGAAAGGGAACTACACCTCGTGGTTGGAACAGAAGCAGGAGCGTCTGCGGCGCGAAGAAAAGTCCGAGAGCGAAAGACAAAGGACGTTGCAGCGCGAGCTGGAATGGATTCGCATGTCTCCCAAGGCGCGTCACGCTAAAGGCAAGGCACGAATTAATTCGTACGAAGCGATGCTGCGCGAGGACACTGAAAAACGTCGCGAGGACTTGGAGATTCATATTCCGCCGGGCCCGCGGCTCGGCAACGTGGTGATTGAAGCAGCAGGCGTTAACAAAGGCTACGGCGACAATTTGCTGGTCGAAGACATGACGTTCGCGCTGCCGCCGGGCGGCATTGTTGGCGTCATTGGTCCCAACGGCGCGGGCAAGACGACCCTCTTCCGAATGATCACCGGACAGGAGAAACCGGACGCAGGCACGATTCGCCTTGGCGAAACTGTTTCACTCGCCTACGTCGATCAAAGCCGCACGCTCGATCCGGAGAAATCCATCTGGGAAGAAATATCGGGCGGAACGGATTTGTTAATGCTCGGCAAACGTGAAGTGAACTCGCGCGCTTACGTCGGCCGCTTTAATTTTTCCGGATCGGATCAGCAAAAGAAAGTCGGCATGTTGTCAGGCGGCGAACGCAACCGTGTGCATCTGGCAAAGATGTTGAAAGAGGGCGCGAATGTTTTGTTGC
The DNA here is from genome assembly GCA_039930405.1 of bacterium. Taxonomy (GTDB): domain Bacteria; phylum Acidobacteriota; class Blastocatellia; order Pyrinomonadales; family Pyrinomonadaceae; genus PSRF01. The sequence continues at coordinate 5,459 of JBDTTW010000354.1, read as the reverse complement.
TCGACGAGCCGACTAATGATCTTGATGTGAACACCTTGCGCGCGCTGGAAGAAGCGCTGGAAAACTTTGCCGGCTGTGCGGTAGTGATTTCGCATGACCGCTGGTTTCTCGATCGCATTGCGACACATATGCTCGCGTTCGAAGGCGACAGCAAAGTCGTTTGGTTTGAAGGGAATTATTCTGAGTACGAGGCGGATCGCAAAGAGCGTTTGGGCGCGGCGGCGGAAACACCGCACAGGATTAAGTACCGCCAACTGACCAGATAGCTGTCAGCAGATTACGCCGATTACACAGATTAACGTCAGGCAAACATGAGACAGGATTTACGAGATTTACAGGGCAAGATCCCGCGGCTTTTTGACTGCTTCGTTTTTGAATCCGCGCAATCTGCGGACAGTCACGGTTTCTTAACCACGATAGGAGTGTCATCGTCCACTGGCTCTTCGCCTTCATCCACCGGGACGATTTTAGCAAGTTGCTGCAACTTGCGTTTCTTCACTTCCGGCGCCTGCATGCGCGCATGATCGTAGACGCGCCGCACCTGGGCCACGTCGCAACGCGTTGGTCCAGTCAAACCATTTGAAGATCTGATTAGACCCATCACAGTCGTACCACCGCGACAATCGAAGCAATCGCGCAAGCCAAAGTTATGGCCCAACTCATGTGCCACGGCATTTGTTAACGCAGTCAAGTTTGGAATGCTGGGATCGATTACGAGGCGCGCGTACAGAATGGTCTGTTCGCCCGGATAAACCATTGCCTGAAACTCGGCCGCGTGTTTCTGATTGTCATGAACTCTGCCACGCATAACCGTCAGGCAGTTCAGACGATCCTGTTGTGCGACGGCTGTGCCTGAATATACAAACGTAACTTGCGAACCACTCGCTTCGGCTACTGCGCTCCAGTTTCTTAAGGGCGCGAGGATGGCGGCGATCTCTTCAGGTTTGAAATCAGTCGCGACGATGTAGACTTTGACGCCGACTTTCTCAGGCCAGGCGGGCAATGAATAATCCGGTGCTTTTACTTTGGCGTCGCAAGTCGAGGCGACACTGTCGTTGGTCTGCGCAAAGGAGGACACCGCGGTCGAGCCTGCCACAAGCGTGGCGAAAGCGAGGAACGCGCCGCCCGTCTTTATTAGTTTGAGCTTCACTCTCATTCCGTACTTGCTGAATCGAAATCGTTTGTGTCCAGCAGGCCACGACGTTGCGGCTATCGGGCGAACGCTAACCGCACGTCGAGGTGTCTGCCGTTCCGCGCCGGGAATAAACTTCACCCGGCGCGAATCTCAAGAGCTTAATCGCGGCCCACCTGGGCCAACATCGTTTCCGAAGCGCGCCGTTCGCGGTCGTAAACCTGGCGCACTACTTCAAGGTCACAATTTGAGGCTTCGAGCAAGCCGTTGTTTTTGTTGACGCCGGGAAAGCCATTCATGATCGTTTGCTTGTTGCGGCAGCTCGTGCAATCCCACAGTCCCAATCCGTGGCCCAGCTCATGGACCATGAAGCCTTTGAGGGCGTTTGCGCTGGTGGTGGCGAAATCCAGATCGATCCAGGCGGAAAGTAGCTGGCCGTCAGGGCGTTGCAGCAGTGGATGAAAGAAGGCGTAGTGTTTCTTGTCCTGCTGGTAGACATCGCGTCTGGTTACCGTCAGGCAGTTCGTACAGTTGATGACGCCACCGGTTTCTCCGGCATAAACAAACCTGACCCCGGCGCCGGTTTTTTGCGCCGCTTGCGTCCAAAAGGCCATGGCGCTCAAAAGTGTGACTTGTTGTTCCGGCGTGAACATGTCGCGCACAAAATGGACTTTCACTTCTGCGTCGGGAGCCCAATACCAGTTACTGGCGGGCGGCGAATTGCGGTTGGCGGTACACGTTTCCTGAGCCTGGATGCCGGCCGCGAGAAAACACATTAGAGCAAGAATTAATAGGAAGAGTTTCATAGTATTGCTTTCGGTTGATTAGCGGTTCGAGGCGGTGAAATCACTCGGCGGCGGGTACGTCCATCTCGGTGATCGTGACTTTGCTCGCGAAACGTTGGTAGTCGTAATACTTCACGTTGATGCGGTAGTGAACATCGCGAGCAGGAAAGCGGAGGGTCTGGTCGGCGGTGGTGAGACTAGGAAAGACGAGCGCGTCAGCGACCAGACTGCGACTCGTTTCAAATATGGGAAATCGCTGCTTGCCCTGTGGTTCGACGACGCCTTTAACTCTGATAACGTTGAAAGTGTTGGCATCGATCCACACGCGGCCAACAAAATAGCGTTCTTTCATCTGTTGTGCGTCAGGAGTGGTAGCGGGCGCGACGTTGATGATGAACGCCGTGCGCGCGTCCAATATCTCCATGCCCAGGTAGGAGAGGCGATACTTGCCGGTTTCGGCGATGTCGACGCCGAGTAGTTGCGCGCCGGCGAGGTCCTGGATGTCTTCCCTGGTGATTCGCATTTCGCGAATGGTTGAAGCTGGGTGATACAGCACGCGCTCGATGCGGTTGCCGCGATCGTCGAAAAGGAATTGCGAGTTGCGAATGTATTCGCCGGTGACCTGGCCGTTTGGACCAATTGTTTGCAGGACGACAGCGCGCTTGAAGGTGTGCTGGTTGAGCGCTTCGCGCGTCGCGACTTCTGATTTGAGAAAAGCCGCGATGATCGCTTTCGGACTGAGCGGCATGGGCGGCGGCTCGGAGTCGTCAATTGAGACGCTGGAAACATGAGCGGGGAAATATTGATTCGCCTGTGCCACTATTGAGGTTTCCTGTGCCGCAATTGCATAGACCGAGAGCAGTAACAATGCCAGCAGGCCGAAGCTTGAAGTTAGAAGTGAACCTTTTTTTTGCATGGCGCCGGTTTCCTCGTTCCACATTTAATATTTCTGCTAAAGCGTCTGGGCGGGACGAGTGAATAGCTTTGTGAGTAAGGGGCGTTGGGCGAATGGGGGAGGGAGAGGTGTAATGCCGTGCTGCCTTGCCCCTTCTTGAGCACGTTTACGACGTTTCCAGCCGCTGCCGGTCTTATGGGCACTTGCCGTGCCGGATTCGTTAGGTTTGCTGTTGTTGAGCTCAAACTGCTTCAGTTACTTGAAGCTGGGCAGTAGTTCATATTGGGTTGCTGTCGCGACTTCCTTTTGGAAGTGCGGCGAATCACGGCCAGCGTCTCGAAATTTCAAAACGGACTGACCACCTGAGGCAGGCTCGCTTGGTGTGAAGCAAATCAATCGGCTACTATCAAAGGGTTTTCAGGGGTAACAATGGATAATCATTTCAAGAGGGTTAACGATACAGAGGCGCTCGATGCTTTGATCGAGAGTTACGGCGAGCGGCCGCTGGTAATCTTCAAACACAGTTTGACCTGTCCCATAAGCTCCGCCGCCTATGATCAGATGGAGCGGTACGAGGGTGGCGTGGCGTTGATTGAAATTCAGAACGCGCGCGGTCTGTCCAGTTCGATCGAAGGTCGTTTTGGCGTGGCGCACGAGTCGCCGCAAGTGATTGTTTTGCGCAAGGGTCAGGTGTTTTGGAATGCCTCGCACTTTAAGATCACGGCGGACGCGGTCGCCAAGGCAGTTCGTGAGGCGGGTGAGGCGGTATGATTGAGACCGCTGAACGACGTGGGCCGGCAATTGAGCCGCGCGAGATCAAACAGGAGGGCGACGCAGGCCTGCGCATTACCTGGGCTGACGATTGCGTTTGCGTCTACACCGCCGCCGAGTTGCGCCGCCACTGTCCCTGCGCGCAGTGTGTGAATGAGTGGACCGGCCAGCGCGTGCTGCAACCGGAATCTGTTTCCGATGAATTGACGATTGCGGATCTGAATATTGTTGGGCGGTATGCGCTAAACTTTCGCTGGAGCGATGGCCACGAAACGGGAATTTACAGTTTTCGGTATTTGCGGGAGCTAGGCGAACGGTAAAAGCCGAGAACCGGGAACCGGAAACAGTGAACCGGGAACGGGAAAACTAAAGACCAAAGACCAAGACCAAAAACCTTCTTAAAATAAAATGAACGAACAAGATTTTTTTAACGAAAAGCAGGAGCTGAAAAAGGCAACGTTCAGTTGTCCTCACTGTCGCGAGCGCACGGATTATGAGGTGCGCTGGCTTAGACGAACGAGGAAACAGCAAGCCCCGCGCGGTGCGAACGAACAGGATCGCGCACGCTTTCAAAAGTCGCGCGACTACATGGTGCGCATCGACGACATGCTGGCCTGCAAGAGCTGTCGCCGGCGTTTTGATATTCCCAGCTCGCAATCAGTAGTTTTCATCTAAGCGCATCTGCCTGTCGCAATAATCCGTCTAAAGACATAACGGACGAATTGCTTCGTCAGTTCGCTTGCTGCAGCGCCCCAAAAACCTCAATAGAAACGCCCGAAACGAAAGTCTAGATCGCTTCAAACCGTGGTCTGAACCTTGCTCTGCTGGTGAGAGAGAGATTGAGCAGGGGTGCATTTATGATCGAAACACAAGAGTTCGCCGGCGCGCATAAAACAAATAATTCATTTCTGGCTCCGCTGGAGCGGCGACTGGCGCCGCTGGTCATACCGCGGATTCCGAGTTGGATCGAGACACAGCACTTGACGATGCTGACGCTGATTTGGTCGCTGCTGATTTTGGTGTTCAGTGCTCTGGCGGCCCGGAACCTGCGCTGGCTGTGGTTAGTATCTCTCATGATCTTTCTGCAATGGGTGACCGATCACTACGACGGCAAGGTTGGCAAGTATCGCAACACCGGGCTCGTCCGCTGGGGCTATTACATGGACCACTTGCTGGACTATTTTTTCTTGTGCTCGATCCTGCTCGGGTATGCGTTCATTCTTCCTGAGCGTTCGCGATTTCAACTGCTGTTAATGCTGGCGCTGTTTGCGGCTTTTGACTTCAGTACGTTCCTCGCATTCTCGGCGACGGATAAACTCAAAATCAGTTACTTGAAATTCGGCCCTACGGAATTTCGCCTGGCGCTGATTGTGGTCAACGCGTTGCTGATTAAATTCGGTACGAAACATATGATTGGCGGCTTGAAGTGGGTCAATGCGGGCGCGGTGGTGGGATTGTGCGTCCTGGTTTACACGACGCAAAAAGGGATTTGGCAGCTTGATATGGAAAGCCGCCAGGCCAGTGCAACCGGCAAAAGCGAGTTGAAGTTAGACAAGCCGTACACGGCGGCGGAAGAATGTACTTTTTGAAGTCGCACCCTTGTCTGGCCGAGCATCCGGAGCCGGCAGGCAGAACATCAAAGAACGCGTCGTTCGACTTAAAGTGACCAATCTGCCAAAGTGTGGCTTGGGTTTTGCTAGCTCTATTGCAAGCCAATGAGAGGTTGACCGTTCCAGCAAGGTAAACGAATTTTGGGAACTCTCTTCGTAAAAGATCGTTTTAAAGGAAACAGCAGTTTAAAAGGGAATATCAAAGGTTAGCGGAAATGTCCGAAAAAAAGACCATTCGAATAGTGAAAAAAGAGGACCGCACGCGT
>JBDTTW010000353.1:0-9875 GCA_039930405.1 bacterium | reverse complement strand
GCATCGGCGCCGTTGCCGTTGCTATTTGGGGGAAAACCCGCGGACTCTCTTATTAATCTTTCTCGAAGTGCCATGTTGTTTTTGTGGCACAGACTTTGGTCTGTGGCATCCGTTCAAAATCACAGACTTAAGTCTGTGCTACTTACCTGCAGTTCCAGCGCGTTGGGCGCTGCATGTCGTTTGAGGAGTGACTTCCAGAAAGCCGGGCGTGGACTCTGGTTTTCCTGGATTGGCACGGCGCCGCTGGCGATTGTTTGCGCTATGCGCTTTATTTCGATCGCTATCTTCGATCCGGCATCTGACTGGACCAGCGGCTGGCCCAAATTGATTGACGTGACTGCGGTCTGATAGTCGCTGGGAATGAAACCAATAACCGGTTCACCCAAAAATTTTTCTACTTGTCGCAAGTCCAAATCGATCTGTTTGCTCCAGCGATTGACGACGATGCGTACCTTCTGGCGCGGATAGCCCAGCCGGTCGAAAATCTCCAGCGCACGCTGCGTACTCCTGATGGCCGGAATGTCTAGCGTCAGCACCAGTACAATTTCGTCTGCCTGGTCCAACGCAGCTAAAGTGATCGAATCAAAAGTATGCTGTGGATCGAGTACTACGTAATCGTAAGACTCGCGCAACCGCTGCAGCACTTCGAAAACATGTTCTGGTTCGATTTCATCGGCCGAGTCGGCCTCCTTAGGCGCGGCCAGCAACGACAGGTTCGACGAATGCGGCGTAACAAAGCTGCCGATGAGCGCGTCGTCGAGTCGATCGCGGTGCTCGGCCATGTCGGCAAATGAATATTTGGGATCAAGGCCAAGAAATAACGGCAGGTCGCCGGCTTGAAGATTAAGATCTACGAGGACAGTGCGTGCTGCTGTTGCCGCCGCCAGATTAGTGGCTAGGAAAGAAGTGCCGCAGCCTCCCTTGCTTGAAAACACGGCAATCATCCGGCCTTTTTTCTTCGGCGCTTCGACCTGGCCCGAACAAAATTCCTCGACGCGGTCGAGGACTGTTTTTAGTTCGTCCTGACTGATTGGCAACCGCAGAAATTCGCGCGCGCCGGCCCGCAAACTGCGCAGGATCAGATCCGGCGAAGCGTCCTGCGCCGCAGTTATTAATACCGTCCGGGGCGCCTCGGCAACCAAACGTTCAATGACTTTGATTGCCTGGTCCGCGTTTGCGCCCAAACTGATAAGGGCGGCCGCAGGCTTCAGCCTAACGATCTCTTCATGAAGTTGCTCGGCATCGTTTCCGCCAGCCAACAATTGGACTCGTCCGTCGAGGGACAGAGCGGCGCGAATCGCTTTGAAGTTATCGAGGCCAGTGCTTAGAACTACGATTGTTAATGGTTGTGTCATGGCTAACCCAAGTTCGATTTACGTGTTGTTCGCTTAGTTTGTCCGAAAGCGCTTTTTACGGCATCGTCCCCGCGCTTTCGCCGGTTAACGTCGTGTTGTAGTCCGGCATTTGGATACTGGTGCCGACAATGGGCATCACGAATTTGAATTGGTAGTTAGTGATCGTCACCGCAACCGTTCCCGATCCCACGCCGAAATTCGTGTACTGAATATTCAGATTCTCCGGAGTTAGGTCAGTAACCAGCGGTTGGGACCCGCCCGCCGGATTGCCATACACGGCAACGTTCCTAATCGCTGAAATACTGGGACCAACATTTGTTCCGGTTGTTTTCGTTCCTGCTGGACTAGCGGCAGGCTGATTAACTGCATACCGAGCCGCGCGTCGCGCCGCATCAGCCAGAGCGTTATGCGTCCAAAGAGCGCGGCCAAATTCGATAACAGCAAACATCACAGTCAAAAAAACGGTTGCGCCGATTGCGAATTCGACCAGCGTGCTACCGCGCTCTCCCGACTCTTTAGTTGAGTTGCGAAACATGTAGGCCTGCGACCTTTCAGATCGGCGACTGTGTTAGCAGGTAGCGCATAGTCACGCTCGGTTTGACGTCGACGTTCAGCGATAAAGAAGAATTCATCAGCTTACCGAGATCAAAAACAGGTGTATGTTTGAAGTTTGTGATCTCAATAGTGACGGTAGATGGAAAGCCGCTGGTCACCGCACCTGACCCATTGCGGCGGGTGATGGTCACATTACCTGTGGTTAACCCATCCACTATTGGTTTGCCGCCGCCCGCAAGGTTTCCGTAGACGACCAGATTCTTTGCTGCGGCATCATCAGCACCGCTCGCGCTTGCAGTCGCCAGAAAGCGCGCGGCCACACGTGAACCCTTAGCCAGGGTGGTATACGTTTGAAAGTAGCGACCAAATTCCGCAACCCCGGCAAACAGGACGATCAGAACGGGTAAAACAATAGCGAGTTCGACAAGCTGAAGCCCGCGCTCGTCCTGCTTAAAGGATTTGATCTTTTCCTGGAGTCTTATCCACATATGCTTGCCTTAGCGATAGAGCACGGGTTTAGTGATTACCGGACCGGGATTGACTGTACCTGTCGGATCGTATTCACCGTTCCCAACCACAACCCCGATGCCGATGTATTCGGCCTGTATATCTCCACCGTTGCCGCCCTGAACTTTGCTTCTGAGAAAAAAAGCGCCGAAATGATCGATCTGAACGGTTGTTCGACCGCCATCAAATTGGCTTTTCTTAATAATCGGGATTAACACAACGCGACGCCCGAAAACTGCGTCATGCGAAGGTGCCTGGGTCGGCGAGCCATCGAGATATTGTTGATAGGTGATGCCCTCTTTGATAATGGTGTCTGGAGGATAGTTGATCGGATCGAGGCCGCTGGCGTAGTCATCGAAACGGGTGTTAATTCCCTGCCGTACGGCACCTGCAGACACGCCTGGCTTCGTATCAACGTACCCGCCCGGGCCAACGACATTTTTAACGCCGCTCGCCAGACCGAGTCGGTCGTCAGCCGCGCCGGCGCCATCGATTGCCAGGACCTGGTAATTACCTGGTGAAACCGAACCCTGCGGTGCACCACGAAACGTGTAGAGATTACCGGGCTTGATTGTGGAGAGGGCGTCGTCGTCAACGACCGAAACCGGCAAGTATCCTGCAAAGCTCGTCAACGGTACTGATACACCGGCCACCGCGTCAGCCTTAAGGTTCATAGTCTTTCCGAGTACACTTGCGACAAAAGAGATATTCACCGGCGACTGCGGTGTAGTGACTTGGACGAAGCGAATGCTGCTGGCGGTCGCCATCGCAGCCCCCTCGCTCATGTATGGACCACCCAAGTCCTTCGCAAACAAAACATTGGGTCGCGGAAAAGAAACCGCTTGCTGGTTAAAGTCGTACTTGTTCATCTCCTGAACAGCGCGGTTCGCGGCGATCGTGATGCCGGTATCATCGAAGTTCAAACCGGATGCGCCTGCCAGGGCTGCCGCGTCAGCAGCGTTCTGCAGTTCATTCTTTGCTAGATACAAGTGGCTAATATCCACTCCCAGACCAACCGCGAGAAGTAACGAGAGCATTCCGATGGCGGACACGGCGAGTATCGAACCGCGTTCACCTTTTCGTCTGTTTATCGCCAGGGTTTTCATCTTTCCCTCCTGTCCAACAGTTTCTGGTTGACCCATCGTTTATGGTTTCAGCGGTTCGGGGTGAGTAGTTGTAACCGCAGCTTGCGCGACTGGCGCTGGTTGATCGGCTGCGGGCTTCGTGTTTGCGGAAGTAACTGTCGTGACGCTTGCGGTTGAATCAGTCGTGCTCTTGGCTTTTGGATCAACGGTCGCCGGTGCGACCGGGGCTTTCGGAGCGGCATCAGGGGCCACCTGAGATTTCTGGCCGGTTATTGAAAAGCCCGTCGGTCCCTGAATGCCTTCGCCTTTCGGCTCAACACCCAGCGGCGATCCTTTCTTCAGCCCATCGATGCCGCGGAACTGTGGAACGTCATCCCGATTAAGTGGCTTCACAACATTAGCCGTGATGATGAACATCAGCTCGGTTTCATTCTTTTGAAATGACTTTGATTTGAAGAGATTGCCCAGGATGGGAATCTGGCTAAGCAGCGGTACTTCGGACATCGTTTTGATTTCACGATTGTCGAGCAAGCCGGCAAGCGCAAAACTTTGTCCATCGCGCAGTTCTACTCCGGTGCTGGCGCGACGCGTGCTCAGACCAGGTATTACAAAACCGTCAAACTTCACGCCGTTGGAAAAATCTATAGTCGAAACTTCAGGCATCAGCTCGAGCCGGATGTGGTCTTCGTCGATGATTGTCGGCTTGAACTTCAAGCGCACGCCGTATTCTTTGAACACGATCGTCACGCTGGTGCGTGAGCCGTCGCTTTGAACTACTGGAATCGGGAATTCACCGCCTGCGAGAAAGCTCGCTTCCTGTCCGTCCATGGCGATGATGTTTGGCTCGGCTAGCTCACGAACTGCGCCTTCTGTAGTCAGGGCGCGCAGCATCGCCAGCGAGTTTCCACCCATCAGCAGTAGGTTAAGCGCGGGCGAAGACAAAGCGCCTTGGATGATGCCGCAACCCTCACAAAGTGGTCGGGGTTGCGATGGCGGATTGGATAGACCACTTGGGCCAAGTCCGCTATTTAGATATCCGCCGTGACTCGGCGCGCCTTGATAGGTGAATGAAGTGCCGAGGTCCTTCATGCGATTACGCGACACTTCCGCCACGCGCACTGAAAGTTGGATCTGGGTCGCGCTTTTTACGGGCGAGGCCAGCATGTTGACGGTCTTGAAGCCTGCGGCCTCAACGACGCTTTGTACCTGGCCCGCGGTTTTTGCATCTGCAACGCTGCCGGACAGCACCACCGAGCCATTAGCCTGGCTCAAGCGAATGTCATCTTTGGGAAACAACGCCCGGATTTGCGAATCGATGAGCGAAAGGTTTGCACGCACGTAAACGTCGAACACGAGGTACTCGTTGCCCGATTGTTCCCAGGCAATGAAGTTGACCTGGCCAAACGCTTTGCCGTTCACGACCACTTGATCCGGCGTGACCAGCACTGCTTCGGCGATCTCCGGATTTGAAACTGAGAAACGACCGACCGGCTTGTCGAAATTGATCACGCGCGACTGGCCCACCAGCACGTTGACGGCGACGGCTTCTTTGTTTTGTTTGAAAGACGCTTTATAGGAGTTCTCATCCGCGAAAGCGAATGAGCTGCTCACTACGATGATCAATGACGCCAGCAGCAAATGTGGTCGGCGTTTGATTGGGGAACGGCTGTACATGTCTCTTGCTCCTTTGGTTTCAATACTTGTTGTCGCGGTTATGTCGATAGCGCGCGCGAGTCTGTTTAGGGAAAATCTACATTCCGTTTCTTTGCACCCTCGATCATCTCGACCGACGCGCGCGGGGGCGCAGGGCTCGGCGTTGTCGCGGCGGGTTTCGCTTCGGCACGAATGCGGTGCACAGTTGATTTGGGTGCCGGCTTGACCTGTTCACTCTTTAACGATCCTGGATCGGGCACCGGAGCCGCTCGGTCACCGCCTAGCAGTGCGCGCTTGTTAATTCCGGTCGTTTGCTCGTCGCCCTGGTCCACTGAATTGCGCATCACCAGTTGCAGGTGGCCTTCGCTCGCAGCCAATGCCAGTTTCTCGGCCTGTTCGGGAAGCACCAGCAGCGTCACAGCCTTAACACTGTTTGCTTCGCGTTGGTCCTCGGGCTTATCGATGTTCTGGCCGTTGGCGAGCACCTTGATGTTCTGCAGTACAATTTTCGAAATTGGATCCTGCATGCCGGCTTTTTCGGCTGGGTCGATAACGACGACCACGTCTACCAGGGTGCCGGGCATGATGAAGCCGGAAATTCCGACGACATCGTCGACCTTGACTGTCATCGCGCGATAGCCTTCCGGAATCACCGCGGAAAGTCCGCCCGCCGTGCCTTCAGGCGCGAGACGAGCTTCGGTGATTGGTTCACGCGGAGCGATGTTGGTCACCGCAACGCGGCCCGTTAATTTGTCGACGGACTCAAACGCGCCATCGGGCGTCGACTCTTTCGGGAATTGGACCACCATCACCTGTTCAGGGATGATCTTGGTGCCGAGGGGAATCGCCACCTTGGCAACTGCCACACGAGTCAGGTTCTTTGTGTAGGCCTGAGCGCTGGACAAATAACGGCTGACCGAAAAGGCCGCGAGTAATCCGAACAGCAGTGCTCCGACTAAGACGATGAAGAAGCGTTTGTTGCGCATAGTTAACTCTCCGTGTGGTTCAGTTGGTCGCCAGGCGACCGTGGATTTCAAGCTCGAAAGATAGCGATGGAGATGATGCTGCCCATGGTGATAGCGACGCCGTAGGGAATGGTATGAGTGCGATCAGCCGGCACCGCAAACTTGGGCATCTGCCAGCCCGGTAACAAGCCAACTAATATTTGCAAGACGCGATGCAGGGTGGTGATGACGGTACCGGCGCGGATGATCGAGACTAGGGCCAACAAACCTCCGGTAAGAACAACGACCAGGAAAGTTGGCACAACGAGTTGCGCCCCGGTTACCGCACCAATTGCTGCGAAGAGTTTCACATCGCCTGCGCCCATCGCGCCGAAGATGTGAAGTATGAACATGAGAATGAACGCCAGGCCGCATCCGCCGAGGCTTGTTGCTACCCCCGCCAGGCCGCCAAAAATCCCGTTCAGCGCCAGACCGCCGGCCAGTGCTGCCAGCACAAATGCATTGGGAATTCGACGATAGCGAACGTCGTGATAACCAATGACGATTGCCAGTGGAACCAACAGTCCAATGTTTACCAGTGCTTGAGACATTTCGGTTATTGCGAACGGATTGAAAGTGGAAAGTGTTGACGCGCGCGCTAGCCGCCGACCCGCGTCACAAGTTCGTTAAGCCGGACGCCAATCGCATTGCCGAGCGCTGAGAACGCGCCCGCAACCGAGATGGCAACCAGAGCTGCGGCTACCGCATACTCGGAAAGTTCGAGACCGTTCTCGTCCAGCAGAAATTTCTTCATGTCGTTCTGCCTTTACTCCAGGCTATTTGGAGATGGTCGTGCCAAGCGAAGTGATCTTGTCACCGATGGCGGTGCCCAAAGCTGTAAAAGCGCCGACAACCGCGATAGCCACCAGCGCCGCCGCGACCGCGTACTCTGAAAGTTCAAGACCTGTTTCATCAAGCAGGAATTTTTTCATCGTCTTCACCTCTTTATCGTAGAAATGATTTCAAAGTTTTGAATTGACTGGGCCAGACGCGCTCTTTCGAAGCTCATGATTCGATAAGAACGCGCTGGTCCGTCTCGTTGTCACAACTACTTGGAGATCGTGGTTCCAAGCGTGGTGATTTTTCCGCTGATGGCGGTGCCGAGGGCGGTGAAAGCACCGACCACTGCGATCGCAACCAAGGCTGCGGCAACTGCGTATTCCGACAACTCAAGACCGGTTTCATCGCGAAAGAATTTGCTAATCATTGTGTTTGCTCCTTTAAGTTTGTGTTGTTGCTGAACGTTCCTTGCCTGGTACTGCGTGCCCTGAAAGACTCATGACGGAAGGGCCACTGTTGAATGTGGCCCCTCGCGGCTGCCGTGCGATGCGGAAGGGGCCTTGACCGTGCGGCGGCCAAAGCCATTTATTCCGCTCACAACAGCGCCACAGAGAGTTAGCGCCAAAAGCAAGAGGCCATTACCGCGCGCGAGCATGATGCTGGCATTTAGAACTGCCAAGGTAAGCACGGGTGCGGCGATTGCGATTGCTACCAGCGAGATGAACTCTTTAGTGGTTATAGACTTCATGAGATTCCGTAGCCTGTGGGCCCTTCTCTCTTTGTTCTCGCGACGCAATGTTGCTCGCGACGCTCTTGCACCTAACAAGCGACGTGCCATGCGACCGAACACTCGGAAATGACGCAGTTGTGCTCTTTTCAAAGCGCTACGCGCATAACCTTGTAGCCCGCGGTTAACAGAACCGCGCCGCTGTTAGATCGGTTGTCGCATGCGCACAAGAGCGTTTGGAAGTTTTTGCTAAAGCTTTAGGCAGTGTCGCCAGCGGTTTACATGTCGAGTTCCGCAATCATCCCTGCGGGCTACAAGTTTTGCTTCCAACAAAAACAAAAGCACCCGAGATTGCTCTCGAGTGCTTCTGCAACTGTGCGGTACTATCTGGTTAATTGCGTTCGGCGCGGAACTGTAGGCCCGGTTCGGTATCTTCCTGAAGAAAATCTGTGACGTCGATAGCGAGTCGCTTTAACTTCTTGTAAAGCGTTTGCCGCGAGCCAAGACCTAAGGCTTCACTGGTCCGTGCCACGTTGCAGTGGTTGCGCTTCAGTGTTTCAGTTATGACGCGTCGTTCGTACTCCTCTAACAATTCCTCAAGCCGTTCCGGCGATTGCCTATCGTCCTTGTCATGAAACTGAGCCGGCCAGATGTGTTGACTGAGGTTGTTTGGTTTTATGTATTCGTCCTCTTCAGCGTATAAGACGAGCCTTTCAATCTCGCCCGCCAATTCCCGCACGTTGCCGGGCCACGGATACGCTTCCAGAATGCGAACGGCGTCCCAGGTAATGCCCGCCACCGCGCGGTCGTTGCGGCGCGCAAAATGAGAGAGGTAATGCGAGATAAGAGCGGAAACATCTTCCGGACGTTCCCTGAGCGGCGGCACCTTAACGGTCAGCGCGGCGATGCGATAATAAAGATCTTCTCGGAAGAGTTGCTCGCGTACCAACTGGTCGAGATCTTTATGCGTGGCGGCAATGACACGAACGTTCACTTTACGTGGAGACTGTTCGCCGAGGGGATGGATTTCCCCTTCCTGCAGGAACCGTAGCAGTTTTGGCTGCAACGCCAGAGGCAAATCGCCAATTTCATCGAGGAACAACATGCCGTTTTCTGCCGCGCGCACTAACCCTTCACTGTCTCGAAGCGCGCCGGTAAAACTTCCGCGGCGATGGCCGAACAGCATGCTCTCGATCAAGTCAGGCGGCGCTGCCGAACAATTGAATGGAATGAACGCTTTCTCAGCGCGCCTGCTTAGCCTATGGATCGCATGGGCCACCAATTCTTTGCCGGTCCCTGACTCACCGGTGATTAACACGGTCGAATTTGAATCCTTGATCCGCGCCACGACCCGCGCGACCTCGTCCATCGCCCGGCTGGCGAAAATCATTCCCGGCAGGATTGCTTTGTCGTCCTTTTCCTCGGTGGTCTTCAGCACGCGACTGGGCCGATGCAGCGCCACGTGAGAATGGGCCAGTCGCGTCGCATCGACAATGCCGCCAAGAGCCTTTGCCTGGGCAGCGGAAATTGGACGCACGCATTGGCCATACAAAGCTGCGCCTTCGTGTTGCGCTTGCGAGCTGCTCAGTACAAACCAAACGCAAGTATCGCCGGCTTTGACCTTGGGCCAGTCGGCCTCCCCGGTCAACACTTTGATCAGATCCGCCTCGGCCAAAGAGATTTCTGTCTCCTGCAAGCCTTCGACCCATTGCAGGTGTGGCGTCGAGCTGGGTCCGAAACTCCAAATCGAAAGACCATACATAGGCGCGGTAGCTTCCACTACCAGGCTGAGCTTGAGCATTACTTCATAGAGAAGTTCCGGACCGGACTCCGCAGCCTGGCACAAAGCCCGCAGGATTGAACTCATCGGTAATTGATGGTCGTTGGTCAAAGTCTTGGCGCGATCCTGGTGGTCTACTCGAACTTCAAACACAGTGTTTCGGCAAAATTGCAGCTAGCAATTTCAGAAAAGAGCTGAGCGGAATCAATTTTGAGGGCAAGGTAGCGCGACGGTGCAGTCAGATTACCCGTAGTAAGCTCGGGACGGGTTTCGCCTTGGAGTCTAGTCGCGCCAAGGTGGAGTGTCAACAATTTTAAACGCACGTCTGGGCGTACCCGAAGAACGTCTGAATTGTGTTCGCCAGCCGTTCGCCCTTTTGGTCCATTAAGCGCCGTTAGTTCATGTAACCGTTGAACTTACGTTACGAAA
>JBDTTW010000352.1:0-6581 GCA_039930405.1 bacterium | reverse complement strand
ATTTGCATAACAAAGAGGTTTTAATGAAAAGATTTGCCAACGTTTTGTTGTTTTCGATCCTGCTGGGAGTTCTGAGCGGAGTAGCCCTGGCGCAGCAGCCCGCAGCGGTTGCGCCCGCTCCGGATGTCAGGCTTTTTCCGCTTGAAGACCTTCGTCCCGGCATGAAGGGGACGGCCCAGACAGTTTTCTCCGGCACCGAGCCGCAAGAGTTTTCCGTCGAGATTCTGGGCGTTTTACCCGGTTTTCCTGGACCAAGGCAGTCGGCAATCATCGCCAGGCTGAGCGGGGCGAACGTAGAAAAGACCGGCGTCTTTGCCGGTATGTCCGGCTCGCCGGTTTACATCGATAACAAACTAGTCGGAGCGATTGCTTTTAGTTTTCCCTTCTCGAAAGAACCGATCGCCGGCATCACCCCGATCAAGCAAATGATCGATCTCTTTGAAAAAGGCAACGCCGACAATCGCCGGGGCCCGAGAGAACCGCGCGCATTTTCTTTCGCTCAGTTAGCCTCGACCGATTGGAAACCTATCCTGCCGAAACAGTCCGTTACTTCTGCTTCGCTGATTGCACCCGTTTCACAAGCTTCGCCCTTGCTGCCCTTGCTCGGCCAGCAGATGGTTCCGATTGCCACGCCCATGGTGTTTGGCGGCATTAGCCAGGAATCGCTCGCGATGTTTGCGCCCCAGCTAATGGCCAATGGCCTGTTGCCGGTTTCCGGAGCCGGCGGTTCCGCAAACATCACGCCGCTCGGTACGCCGAACGAAAAGACGCTGACGCCGGGAACTTCAATCAGTGTCCAGTTGGTTCGCGGCGATTATTCAATCGCGGCGGCCGGCACAGTTACGTTTCGCGATGGCAATCGCATTTATGCCTTCGGTCATCCATTTCTCAGTTTAGGTGCTTCAGACATGCCGATGAGCGAGACGGCGGTCGTCACTGTCATTCCAAACGTCAACAACTCGTTCAAGCTTTCTATTCCGGGCACGATGATGGGATCGATTTCCCAGGATCGCGCGTCCGGAGTTTTCGGCGAATTGGGTCAGGCTCCGAAAATGATCCCGGTCAAGATTAAGTTGCACACCAGTCGTGATCGCAGTGACACTTATTCTTACGAAATCGCCAACGATTCTTTTCTGACGCCGCTGTTGTTGAACCTGACCGTCTATAACACGATCACCTCGAGCGAGCGCGCACTGGGCGAATCGACGATTACGATCAAGGGCAATATCAACGTCCGCGGTCAGGAATCCATTGAAGTCGACCGGCGCTTTTCAGCCGCCAACTCGCCGGTGCTGGCAGCAGGATCGGTGGCGGGGCCAATTAGTTCGCTGCTCGGGAGCGGTTTTGACGATGTGCAGATCGAAGGTGTGAACCTCGATATTTCCTCGACCGATACCAAATACGCAGCGACGCTCGAACGCATCGCCCTGAATAAGACGGAAGCGCATCGCGGCGAACAGATCGAGGTGCAAGCCTACGTTAGGACTGAGTCAGGAAAACAATTCGTCCAGCGCATACCAGTGCAAATTCCGAATGATGCCACGCCGGGGCAGTTGCTGGTCTTTGTTGGCGATGGTGGCGCGTTGCAGGAGGGTTCGGCATCCCGGGCTTTCGTTCCCCAGGACCTGGGCCAGTTGGTGCGGGCCATTAACAAAGTAAAGAAGAGCGATAGGCTCTACGTGAAACTTTTCCGCATTACTCCCGGCGCGGTCATCGGCACCAGTGAACTGCCGAATCTGCCGCCCTCGGTTGTGGCCACGCTCAACAGCGATCGAAACTCAGGTGGATACACACCAACTGTGTTATCGCCGGTTTATGAGTTCGAGTTGCCGCAGGCCGAATTCGTGGTTTCCGGACAACAGTTGATTGCGCTTGAAATCGTTCCCTAGTTACTCCTGGTCCGACACAAAACCAAAGGTGCGACGTTCGTTTGAACGTCGCACCTTTTTTGCGAGTGGCTGATACTCAATCTTCGAATTAGACGGAAATCTTCGCTTTTCGCCGCTGTCGAACTTTGGCGGCGAGGCCCGCTAATCCGGTCCCCAAAAGCACCATCGTCGCTGGTTCAGGAACAGTCGTATCGCAGTTTGGTTTGACCTCGAAACGCGCGCGCAGAAAGTCGTGATAGGCGCCATTGGTCGCGCCAAAAATAGTGACCGGCAGTACCGTCGCCGACACCGTAAAAGTATTAAATTGCCAAATGATCCGCGAGTTAGTCAGCAGCGAAACCGAATCACTGAAAGTTCCGATGGTCAGCGAGCCAATCAGATTTAGGGTTTGCGTTTGTCCGTTGACGGATAGCAGCTCCGAAAAGTTGAGCGGATAAGTTCCTTCCGAACCGACACCCGTAAAGTCCTGGGTGAAAGTCAGCGGATTGATGAGCGCACTGAATCTGCCACCCGCTGAATCGACCGTGTTTGATTCCGAACGAGGAGCGCCGATGAGCACATCAAACTCGTTGCCAGGAGTGCCGTTGCCGTTGTTTCCCAACCCGTTAAATTGAAAGCCACCACTTTGCGTGACGATTTGCAACGGATCTGCATTCGCAATTGGTGCGACGAGTAATAGTGAGACGAAGGTCGCGGCGATGAAAAGGAATTTTATTTTGCGGTTCATATTTACTTTCGCTAGTACGTTTTGGAGAATTAAGTCGCGGCGCACAGTGGGCCGCGAACCAGATGGTTGGCTGGGGCGTTTAGCCAACTATTAGGCGGTTTTTGTAGACGACACTTCGCTGGGAAATGTCGGCCGGCACTTAATGTTTCTCTGGGCGGTATAAATAACCAAAGGAAGTCGCGTTCCAGTAAAGTGAAGAAGACATTCTTCTCGGTTCTAACTCCGGGTGCCAATTATCTGTCTGTCTATCTGTCTGTTTTTGCTAAGGATGAAAAGGAAACGCCTCGCGGAATTGGGTAGCAGAATCCGTTGGCTTGAAAGGGCCAGGTTCTCGATTGCCGTTCCTAATCCCTCGCCGCCAAAAAGAAGCAGCGTCGCGGTTGGTGGCGCCCATTCTATTAGGCGCGTAAGCATCGTCTCGAAATGCTCGAGCGCCCGGCAGGTGACGAAATCAACATCTGGGGTTGCCACATCCTCAAATCGCTCGGCGACCACCTGGGCTCTCTCTTTAGTAGAGGTCTCACGCAAAACTTCGCGCAGAAACAAAGCTTTCTTTTTTGCCGACTCTACCAACACCGCCTGCAGATCAGATCTGGCGATAAGACAGGGAACTATCGGCAGCCCGCCGCCTGGCCCCACGTCGGCAAGGCGCGCGCCGGGCGGCAAATATTTCAACAGGAACAACGATTCGAGCACATGTCTGGTTGCAAACTCTTCTGGCGATTGGAACGAGACGAGATGCAGACGTGGGTTCCAATCAGAAAGCAGTTCGAAATATCTCGCCAAGCCGTCCAGCGCCTCCGCCGAAAGCGTTACGTCGTAAGACATCATCTCAGCTTTCAGGCTTTCCTTGAACTGAGTGGTTTGGTCGGCGCTTTTCATTTCGGGAAGTTTCCACTAAAGATCGGAAGCGAGCAACGCGGTACGCTGAACGGGCTTTGCTTCTTTGCAACTTCGCGTGCGATTCTGTCCTCCAAAGTTAAGCATGACTAAAACATCTATAACCGATGATCTGGCGACGCAGCACGAACGTCTGGGGCGTGCGGTGACAAAGATCATCTCCGATTATGCAGCCACACTCGACTCGAGAAAAGTTACCTCCTCAGCAACCCCAGACGACTTACGCCAACTTTTCGCTGAGCCATTTCCTGAGCAGGGAATTGCGGCCGAAGAAATTCTGGCGCGTTTCACTGACGAAGTATTGGTCCACGCGATGCAGGTGCCCAGCCCGCGCTACTTCGGCCAGTTTAATCCTACCCCGCTGCCGATTAGCGTTTGGGCGGATGCGTTGACCTCCGTGCTCAATCAAAACGCCGGCGCCTGGCGCAATGGACCAACCTCGGCAATGATCGAAGCACGAGTGTTGCGGTGGTTGTGCGAACTGGTTGGTTACGGCCCGGAAAGTTTTGGCACCCTCGCCAGCGGCGGTACGGAAGCGAACCTGATAGCACTTAAGTGCGCCCGCGATCGTACTCATCAAACGTCAGTACAAACTGGTTTGAGATCGGCGCCCGGCGATTTAGTTGTTTATGCTTCTGAACAGGCCCACTTTTCGATTGAAAGAAGCGTTGACGTCCTCGGTCTCGGCCGCGCCAGCCTGCGCAAGATTCCAACTGGTCCTGATTTTCACATTCGAACGGACGCTCTGCGAAAACAGCTCGAAGCAGATCGCCAGGCCGGCGCCATTCCTTGTTGCATCATCGGTTTGGCTGGAGCAACGTCCACGGGCGTAATCGATCCGCTGGCCGAACTGGCACAAATCGCCGCCGCGAATGACTGTTGGTATCACGTTGATGCCGCTTATGGCGGCACGCTCGCATTCTCGTCGCGGCATCGCGAAAAGTTGAACGGCATCGCGCTCGCAGATTCGATTACTTTCGATCCGCACAAGTGGATGTTTGTACCGTTTGCCTGCGGCGCGGTGCTGGTGCGCGATGGTGGACCTGTCCTGCGCGATGCGTTTGATATCACGCCGGAGTACTTGAATGAAGATCGCGGTGGGGCGGACGTAGAATTTGATTTCTTTCGTTATGGACAGATGGGCACGCGCCGGTTCAATTCCTTGAAATTGTGGATGGCGCTCAAGTTTATGGGCAGGCAAGGCTACGCTGAGGCAATCGAGAAACAGATTGAACTTACCGAATACTTCGCCGGGAGCATCGACGCGCTGTCTGACTTTGTGCGGGTAAACGAAATTGAAACCGCCGTTTGTTGTTTTCGCTTTCTGCCGGCGAGTTTGGCCGGGGCGCCCGGGGTCGTACAGGATCGCTTGCAGCAAAAACTGCAACAGGAAATCGAGCGCAGCGGTGAAGCGTGGATTCACACAACTGTCGTCAACGACCGGCGAGTTTTGCGCATCAACATCAACAGTTTTCTGACGGAGCGCCGCCACGTTGATGATTTGCTAGAATTACTCGTGCGCCTGGGAAAGAACCTAGCGGAATGAAGCCATGATCGGGCCTGGGCATGTGAACTCGAGTGTCATGAAGTCAGTACCGGCTGCGGTAGCGGGTGAGTGTTTCAGAGCTAACAGACGGGCAGGCCGGCACTTCCGCGTCCAGGCTTTAACCTGTTCTGTCGCGGCACAGCAAACTAAAGGTTGGACTCTGGACTATTTTGAATCCAGCGCCTCAAAAGGGAATTGAGCGAATGCTTGCGAGAAACCATTTCGTCGTCGCTTGCCTGTTTGTGTTGCTGACTTTGGCAGGAACTGCCGAGCGCGTAGCCTCGCAGACGGCGTCACCTCGCTCGCTCGGCGCGGTGAAATCGCAGTCCGAGTTCGATTCGTTGGCTGTAACTTACGACGCCAACACTCCGTATGCCCTGCCGCACGTGCTGTTTGTAATCGATCGCAAGGATGGGAACAGAATCTACTACGTCGACACCAAGCGTTATGCTTTTCACAAAGATTTCGTAAACGGAACTTATCTATCGCTCGAGCGCGGCCGCGAGTTTTTCGAAAACAACTATCTAAAACCAAACCGGCGCTTCATCCTCGGCACGATTGCCTATCAAACACCCATCAAGCGTTGGACTTTCGAGTTCTGGGAAGGCGATCTGATTTCCGCCGATCAGATCAAACTCGCCGCCGAGGTAGTCAACCGAAGTTTTTTCATTCCCGTCGCCTTTAAGCCCAATTCCAACCGGCAGGACGAAGCATCGCGAGCACTCGTGGGCGTGCAACGCGTTTTGCAGAGTGACATCAACAAAGAACAGGAGTATCAGGTGCTCAACGTCGCGACCGGACTGGGCCGCATTCATGTTATTGCCAAGCTCGATGAGCATGTAGAGATCGGCTTCAACGAAATCCTGGTGCTCGACGAGGTGCCGCTTCAATTGCCGCCGGTCGCAGGTGTGATCACCTCGAAACCTTCCACCCCTTTGTCGCACATCAACCTGCTCGCGAAAGGGTGGGGCATTCCCAACGCCTACATCAAGAACGCGACGACGCAGTTGAAACAATATGACGGCTGGTGGGTTACGTTCGAGGCGCGTCGTGACAACTACTCGATCAAGCGTGCGGACATCAATCAGTTACGCGAGTATCAAAAGCGGCTGGCCCAACGGCTCGACATTGTGAAGCCAAAGTTTGATCTTTCTGAGACCCGCCTGCTTGGCCTTAGTCAACAACGCGCCCGTACCAGTATTGCGTTTGGCGGCAAATCCGCGAACCTCGGCGAGTTGATGAGTGCACGCCTGCCCGGAATCACAGTTCCCAGCGGCTTTAGCGTTCCGTTTTATTACTACGATCAGTTTCTCAAGGCGAACAAACTCGACGACGCGATTTACGCGCTGCTGACCGATCAGAAGTTTGTCCATGATCCGGCTTACCGGCGAGCGCGTTTGACGGAACTGCGGCAGCGCATCGAGCAAGGTAAGTTTGATGAGAAACTGCGAGCGCTTATTGTGCGGCGCGCGCGCCTGGAATTTCCAGACAAAGGGTTATTCGTTCGCAGTTCTTCTAA
>JBDTTW010000351.1:0-2052 GCA_039930405.1 bacterium | reverse complement strand
CAAGGCCCTCCGAATAATCCTCATAATAGTTTAGACCTGCCTATTGCAAGTTGATTCAAGAAGCTTAGAGGAGTAACATCCGCCCGTTGACAACCAATGTCTGCCGAAGTCGCTCGTGCCGAAACGCGTGACGCGGGGGAACCAAAGTTTCGTTTGCAACGGAACATGGGGCGAATCTTGAACGCGCACTAAGCGAGTTCATTTAGAACACTTCCAGTTCGAGCCCGACAGCTAACCTCGTAGGCTTACCGGAAGGGCAGTGCTGCGCAATCTGTTAAGAGGCGTGGAGCTCATTGCTCCGCGCCTTTTCGTTTTTGCGGGCACCTTTGCGAAGGAAGGACAGGCAAGAACGCGTGTCCTGCGGAGCTACCGATGTACAAATCGCTGAAACGCTTTTTTGTTGGCAGTCCAATGAGGACCGAGGAGGCGATACATGAACGCTTAAATAAGAAAACCGCGCTCGCTGTTTTCTCGTCCGACGCACTTTCGTCAGTTGCCTATTCGACTGAAGCCATCCTGCTGGTTTTGTTGGCGGCCGGCACCATCGCCATCACGTATCTCCCGTACATCGCGATTGGAATTACCGCCCTGCTCGGAATTCTGGTCCTATCTTATCGTCAAACGATTCATGCTTATCCCTCCGGCGGCGGGGCTTATATCGTTGCTAAAGATAATCTTGGCACGAGGACTGGCCTTGTTGCCGCTGCCTCGCTGTTGGTCGATTACATTCTCACCGTCGCCGTTTCCGTATCAGCCGGCGTCGCCGCGATTACCTCGGCGGCGCAGGGCACCCGCTTCGCGTTTCTTCATGAACATCGCGTATTGCTGTGCCTTTTTTTCGTGGTCTTCATCGCTGTGATCAATCTGCGGGGAGTTCGTGAGTCAGGGGCGATCTTTGCCGGACCAACCTATTTGTTCATCTTTTCGATGTTGGCGCTGATCGTCGTTGGTTTTATTCGCTACTGGACCACCCACGAGCTGATGGCCACGCCGACGGAAATCTATTTCGACACGTCAGTTGATCCGGTGGCTCATCAGGCCTTGGCTAGCGGAGCATTGCTTTGGCTCTTGATGAGGGCATTCGCGGCGGGCTGTACCGCCCTGACAGGCGTGGAAGCAATTTCAAACGGCATACCGGCTTTTCAGAAACCAGAATCTAAAAACGCCGCCAATACCCTGACTTTTATGGCTCTGGTGATGGTAGTACTCATTCTCGGATCGGCTTTCCTCGCTTACAAACTCAACGCGCATCCGGTTGGACCAGAAGAAACCCTGGTCTCAGCAATGGCGAGACACATCTTCGGCGGCGGAATTCCTTACTACATCCTCCAAGCAGCCACCGCCGCTATCCTGGTACTGGCGGCTAACACCTCCTTTGCCGACTTTCCCCGGCTGGCCAGCTTGTTGGCCGCGGACCGATTTCTACCGCGGCAACTTGCCAGCCGCGGCGATCGCCTGGTTTTTTCCAACGGCGTTTTGCTGCTCGCTCTATTCGCCTCGATTCTGATCGTGATCTTCAAGGGCAACGAGCAATCAATGCTGCCGCTATATGCATTGGGCGTTTTTATCTCGTTCACGTTGTCACAGGCAGGAATGGTGATCCATTGGAAACGCTTGCGCCAGGCGGACGAAGCCAAGCGCCGAATTAAGGAAGAAGAAGAGATTCACCGTACCGAAGCCGGAGACACTGGCGCTGCGAGCCACGAAGCCGAGCGACTGCAAGCCCTCGAACGCGATGCTGGAGGAAACTGGCTGCTTTCAATGATTATTAATTCGGTGGGGGCCGTAGTCAGCTTTGTGGTGCTGGTCGTCATTACAGTAACGAAGTTTACGCACGGCGCCTGGGCAGTAGTTCTTCTGATCCCGTTGATCGTGTGGATGTTCGAATCAATCAGGGAACACTATTTGGAAATTGCCAAACAGTTATCCACGGAGGGCCTGGTGCCGGGGAGTTCGATTGCCGGGCATCAGGTTTTGGTACCCATTTCGGGAATCCATCGCGGTGTTGTCTTCGCGCTTGATTACGCGAAGTCGATGGCGCCCGGTCATGTC
>JBDTTW010000350.1:0-2114 GCA_039930405.1 bacterium | reverse complement strand
TTTGAATCGCGTACTTGTGGCCCTGGTGATGGTTCTTCAGGATGAACGAAGAGAGTTCAGTCTGCTGAATGAAGCTCTTCGAAGTGCCGCCGCCCAGGTTTATAACTCCGGTCAGCCGCGCGCGCGCCGTAACGTTGGCGATATCGAGCACGTCCTGGACCAGGTCAAAAACGAAGCTGTTTTTCTTCTCAAAGCGCGCCGAGGCGATGCCGATCGCGATGCCGCTGTCAGCAACTCCGGGACAAAAAATCGGTACGCGCGCCTTGTAGGCCGACGTCAGCACGCCGTCCTCAGTTGCAATCTCGGCCAATTCGCGCCCGAGTAAATGCAAATACTCGCGGGTGGAATAAGGCCGGCTTTGATCGAGCTGGTTGGTAAAACCGGCGACCCATTCGTTCGCCTCGCGATACTCTTCATCACTTGCCAACAAATCCCACATGCGGCTGATCTGCGCCGAATCCAATTCCGCATCGGTCATGTTCGGATGCGCCTGGAAGTGATAGCGACCGAGCGTTTCATGCAGGTCGTGAAACAGCAGCGAGCCGGACAGCACGAGCACGTCGACGAAGCGGTTCTTGATTACGTAAGCCAGCAGCCGCCGCATGCCGGCGGGAATCAAAGCCCCCGAACCGGCGACCAGAATCGTCGTGTTGTCGCCCAGCATGTCCAGCCAGATGCGATGCGCCTCCGCCAGTTGTCGCCCGCCAAAGCCGGCGCCTTCCATTTTCTCCAGCAGGCCGGCCACCGAACGATCGCGGTCCACCTGGACGGGCCGCGTTGGCGTTGTCAGATACTTTGATGCTTTGGGTTTTCGCTGAGTGACCATAAAGGAACCTCTCGCCTTGCCAGAATGTAAAGAGTCTTACGCGGATCAGTGCTGAGGGGCGATAAACTAATAATCGGTGCTGCGTCGCGAGCGAGTTTTTGCACCGTTAACGGAAAGATACGTATAAGCGTCGTAACGCGATTCGTAATATTGGGCCAGCTCCGTGCCCTGCGCTTCGGTCAATTCTTCATCCTTGACGCGTTGACTAATCAGACGGCGAAATCCGTCATGCAGCATGCTGCGTTCATAGCGGGCACCCTCGGTCGCGTCGCCTACGGTCGTACCGCGAATGACCTTCTTGATCAGGTAACCATCGTCGTCGATGTAAATGTGCGCTTCGTGTGGCGCGCCAAAAAGATTGTGATTATTTCCCATCACCTCCTGGTAAGCGCCGACCAGCATGAAGGCCAAATAATAAGTTTCGCCCGGCACCAGCGCATGCAGCTCGAGCACGTGCTTGACGTCATGCAAATCGACAAACTTATCGACTATGCCGTCGGAATCGCAGGTGATGTCGCAGAGCGTGGTGTATTCGGTCGGCGTCTTGTTGAGCAGGTGAATGGGAACGATGGGAAACAACTGTCCCAGCGCCCAATTGTCCGGCACTGAACGAAAGACTGAGAAGTTGGTCAAGTACTTAGCGCACAGCAGGCGGCGCAGGTCCTCGAATTCTTCGGACACGTATTTCGCTTGTTGCGCATACTTGTCCGCGCGTTCACAGACGTCCCAGAAGAGCACTTCACCCTTGGCGCGATCTTCCAACGAAACCAGACCGAGATTGAAAAGCGTAAATAATTCTTCGCGATGCTCAAGGGCATCGTGATAGTACTCGCGGTAGTTCTTCACCGTAATCGATTCGCGCAGCTCGCCCAACTCGGTCACCACCTGCGGATCGTCATCGTCAATTTCAATCGGCGTTATGTCTTCAACGACCGTTTCGATTTCATCCTGAACGTTGGTAATCAACATGGCGTGATACGCCGCCAGGTACCGTCCGGATTCTTGAATGATGGTCGGGTGCGGAACGTTTTCGTCGTCGCACACCTGTTTGATCGTGTAGATAACGTCGTTGGCAAATTCCTGTGCGCTGTAGTTGGCAGAAGACTCAAAAGCAGTCTTGGAACCGTCATAGTCCACCGCCATGCCGCCACCCACGTCGAGCAGGTCGATCGGCACCTTCATCTGATAAATCTTGGCGTAGACGCGGGCCGCCTCTTTCATCGCGTTCTTGATGCGCTTGATGTCGGTTAGTTGCGAGCCGATATGAAAATGCAGCAGCTTGAGCATG
>JBDTTW010000349.1:0-10078 GCA_039930405.1 bacterium | reverse complement strand
GCGTTCAGTCCTGATGACCGGTGGCTGGTTTCAGGAAGCAGCGACACTGCGCTAAGAGTTTGGGATGCCACTTCCGGTGCGGAAGTACGCACGCTCCAGGCGCCGGCGGCGGTGACGGCGCTCAGCTTTAGTCCTGATGGCAAGACGTTGGCGTCGGCTGGTGCTGACGGCGTGATAAATCTTTGGGACACTGCCACCTGGAATTTATCGCGTGCCCTGAAAAAACAAACGCAAAAAATTACGACGCTTTCATTTAGCCTGGATGCGCAACAGTTATTCTCGGGCAGCGCCGATGGCACGATTCTTTCCTGGGACGCTGCTAAGGGACGCGAGCTCCACTCGATGAGACATGGTTCCAGCGGAGTACTCGCGCTGGCCTTGACTGCGCAACGGGAACTCATTTCCACTAACGCTGACGGAACGATCGTGTTTTGGGATAGTGCCGCGGGTAAGGAAAATCGTAGTGCGAACTTTGGCACACCAGGCGAAGAATTCTTGTTCGCCGCTCTTGGCAAAAATGGAGAACTGCTGGCTACGAGCGATGGCAGCCGGATTGCACAGGTACGAAACGCGAACACTGGCAAGCTAGTCAAAACACTTGAAAGCCATTCCGTAAGCTCTTTGTCACTTGCCTTCAGTAATGACGGGAGATGGCTCGCTTCCGGAACGAACGATCGTGCTATCCGAATTTGGCAAACGGCAACCGGGCGCGAGCTGCCCAAACTTTCCGGGCACAATGGCTGGGTTAAGGCGGTCGCCTTTAGTCCTGACAGTCGCCTCTTAGCTTCGGGCAGCAACAGTGGTGAACTAAAGCTGTGGGATCTCAACAAGGGTGCTGAGATTCATAGTCAGACTTACAAGCAGGAACGGATTCACACCGTCGCTTTTAGTCCCGACGGCAAGTTCGTCGTTGCGGCCGGAACCGCCGGCACCATACACGTCTCAGATCCAGGCGGCACACAGTTACGTACTCTGGCCGGACATACTGGAGAGATAACAAGCCTGGCTTTTGTGCCCCATTCATCGTTTCTTGCATCTGGCAGCACCGATAAGACCATCAGGCTCTGGGACCTTGGTACCGGACTGCCCAAAACCGTGGCGCAACTTGATGATCAGGTAAACGCCATCGCTTTCAGCCCGGACGGAAAAATCCTGGCTGCAGGAACCGCGGACCACAAAATTACTCTTCTGAGGATGGCGACTGGTGAAATGCAAAGGCTGTCAGGCCACGAGGGAGAAATTTTCACGCTGGCATTTAGTCCCGACGGCCGTTGGTTGGCGTCAGGCGGCATGGACCAAACCGTTAGGGTGTGGAATGCCGACTCGGGCACACCAGCTCGCACGCTGGTTGGAGGATCGGGCGAAGTGAATAGTGTTGCCTTTAGCTACGATTCGCGCTCGCTAATTTCCGCCAACGGTGATGGCAGCATGATGCTTTGGAGCGCTGACACGGGAAGTTTAGCAGCCGTACTGGTATCTATGCCGTTTAGTGACGATTGGCTGGTTGCCACACCCGGCGGCTTATTTGACGGATCGCATGCGGCGTGGAAATTTCTGCTCTGGCGTTTCGCGCAAAGCACTTTCAAAGTGGCGCCGGTAGAATCCTTCTTTAACGAATTCTATTACCCCGGCTTGCTCGCTGATATTTTGGGAGGAAAGAACCCAGCGGCAAAACATGACATTGTTAAGAAGGACAGGCGACAGCCGGAGATCCGCCTCGAACCAGCGGACCAAAATCAGGCAGCGGATAACGTCGCGCAACGGCAGGTGCGTTTGCGGTTGGACATTTCCGAAGCGCCAGCGGATGGCGAGTACAGCGAAGCAAGTGGAGGCCGCGACCTGCGCCTTTTTAGGAATGGTCTGCTGGTGCAAAGCTGGTCGGGCGACGTGCTAAAGGGAAGTTCAAAACAGACGCTTGAAACTAAGGTTGCGATTGTCGCCGGCGCAAACGAGTTCACTGCGTACGCGTTCAATCGAGATAACGTAAAGTCGGCCGATGCCGTGCTGACGATAAATGGAGCCGAGACACTCCGGCGCGCAGGCACTGCATATGTGATTGTTGTGGGAGTGGGCAGCTACGCCAACTCGCAATACAATCTCAACTACAGCGTCGCTGATGCTACTGAAATAGGAGCGCAGCTAAAGAGTCAGCAGGAACTTCTGGGCCGGTATAGCCCGATTGAAGTAGTGCCGCTGCTTAATGGCGACGCCACCAAAGAAAACATCTTGCTGGCTCTGAACCTGTTAGCAGGCAGCGGGGGAAATTCTCTGCCAAAAGGTTCACCCGCAGCCCTGGCGAAACTCAAGCCGGCTCAGCCTGAGGACGCTCTGATCTTTTACTTCTCCGGACACGGAACCGCGCAGGAGGATCGTTTCTATCTGATTCCCTATGACCTTGGATACGAGGGGCAGCGCTCCAGGCTTGATAGCGCGGGGTTGGCTAACATTTTGACGCACAGCATTTCTGACCTGGAACTCGAAGCGGCGCTGAAGAATGTCGATGTGGACCAACTGCTCCTGATTATCGATGCGTGCAATTCGGGTCAGGCCTTGAAAGCTGAGGACGAGCGGCGTGGACCAATGAATGCCCGCGGTCTGGCGCAATTGGCTTATGAAAAAGGAATGTATATTTTGACAGCTTCGCAGAGTGACGAAGTAGCGTTCGAATCAGCAGGCTTGAAGCATAGCTATCTGGCTTACGCGCTGGTTGAAGAGGGTATTAAGTCGGGCGCGGCGGATGAGGATAACGACGGGCAGGTGTTTTTGAAAGAATGGTTTGATTACGCTACCGAGCGCGTGCCCAGAATTGGCCGGGAAAAGAAACAGACGGGAAAACAGTTGGAGGAGGTCGACGCCGACGAACAGCGCGTTCAGCGTCCCCGAGTTTTCAACATGCGAGAAGGCGGAGCTGAGCGATTTGAAGTAGCTCGCCTGGCCAAAACCAGCCGTCCCGGCTAAGGCGCATATTGGATTGGCGTGCCGGGCCATTAGTTAATCCCGAGCGGAGAACGAAACATTTTGTCTGAAACGGAAACCAAAGAGAAAGCTGCTTCCGAACCGTCCAGCACCACCAGAATGGACAGCGATTCGATCGTTGGCTCACTAGTTGATGGTCGCTATCTGGTTAAGAAGAAACTAGGCCAGGGTGGCTTTGGCATGGTCTACCTGGCAGCCGACGAAAAAATGATGTCAAGGCCGGTGGTCCTAAAGGCCCTGCATGAAATAGGAAATGAGTGGAGCGTCAAAAAATTCCAGCAGGAAATGGAAGCGTTGGCGCGCGTGGACCATCCCAGCATCGTCGGCATCTTCGACGTTGGTCATTTGGCCGATGGGAAGCCCTACATCGTCATGCAGTATGTCGATGGTTGCAACCTAAGATCTTTGATAACACCCGAGGGAATGAATTTCTGGCGCTCGGCAAATATCATTCGACAGATGGGACGGGCCCTGAGTAGCGCGCATGAGAGAGGAATTCTGCACCGGGACCTGAAGCCTGAAAACATCATGGTCCAAACCCTGGGCGACGGCGAAGAGCAAGTGAAGGTAATTGACTTCGGCATCGCTAAGGTTCGCAATTCGGTTGTGTCCGCCACTACCGCGCAAGGTCGCGCGGTGGGAACGATTGCCTACATGTCCCCCGAGCAACTAAGCGCCGGTCCCGTTTCGCCCGCAAGTGATGTCTATTGTTTCGCGGTCATAGCCTACGAGATGCTGACAGGAAGGCGACCGGAAAACCCCGAGTCCGCTTATCAATTGTTGGAAATGCAACGTTCGGGCATTCGTGTGAATCCGGTGGATTTGCGGCCAGCTCTGCCGTTGGGCGCGCAAAAGATTTTGCTAAAGGCGCTTTCCTTTGATCCTAAAGATCGTTATCAGCGAGCTATTGACTTTGCCGATCTCTTAGCCAGTGTGCTGGTAAAAGATGACGAACAGACTGTCCTGCAAACGCGCCCCGAGAAGTCGACAGCAATCGTGGAACACCAAACAGCGGTGCATGCGCCTGAGACTGCGCATGTGCTCTTCATGGATATTGTTGGTTATTCGAAGATGTTGATGGACGAGCAGCCGGCGTGCCTTGAGATCCTCCAGGATATCGTTGGCAAGACTGACGACTTTCGCCGCGCGCAACAAGCGAAACAGCTCATCCGCTTGCCGACGGGCGACGGTCTAGCGCTCGTTTTTTTTGGAGACCCCGAAGCTCCGGTCAGGTGCGCGCTGGACATCAGCCGAGAGTTAAAGAGTTGTCCCAACATGGGAATGCGCATGGGCATTCATAGCGGCCTGGTCTATCGCATGGCCGACATCAATACGAATATGAACGTGGCCGGCGGCGGCATTAACATCGCGCAGCGGGTGATGGACTGCGGCGACGCTGGACACATTCTGATTTCAAAACGAGTGGCGGACGATCTGTCGCAGTTGCGACGCTGGTCGGACATGCTTCATGACCTGGGCGAAGCCGAAGTGAAGCATGGTTTTCGAGTGCACCTTTACAATCTTTATTCCGATGAGTTTGGAAATCAGGAAATCCCGGCCAAGTTGCTTCCGGCTCCGAAACCTTTCCCCATCAAACGCGCGAATATGATTCGCGCCACCGTGCTCGGAATGGCTTTGCTGGTTGGCATTGGTCTCTTGATCCTCAATCGTCAGCTCAGGCCTTTTCGACCAATCATTCCCGCTGGTCCGGCTGCGGCGGTTCCGGCCCGAGAACAGTCGCTGGCGTATTGGCTGACAGTGCAAAAGATGTACAAGCAGAAACCGCTCGGCGAACCGATCGAGTCGACCGGGGATCAGTTGTTCGGGAATGGTTGGAAGTTTCGCTTTAACGTACAACCAGACCAAAATGGCGCACTTTATCTGCTCAATGAAGGTCCGGCGGCAGATAACAAGAACGAATACAATGTGCTGTTCCCGAACCCCGTAGACAACCAGGGCGTGGCCGGCCTCAGTGCGAATCAACGACTGGAAGCTGGCTGGTACCGCTTTGTTGAGCATACCGGCGTGGAGAAGTTGTGGTTAATTTGGTCCGCAAACCAGGTTCCGGAACTTGACGAGGTATTTCGCGATGCCGCCAAACACGAGGGAGTGATAACGAACGCTGCCCAGGTTGGCATCATCCAAAACTATCTCAAGCGATATGAGTCGCAACGTCCTGAAGTGGTCTCAAACAAAGCTCTGAAACGAACTCAGTTGAAGGGCAAGGGCGATATCGTTGTCAGCGTGATTGAACTCTCGCACGAAGCTTATTAACTAGCCCCGCTTGCAGGTGGAGGAGAGATGAGTATCAAGACTTTCATAAAACTGTCGTTGCTGGCTCTAGTGCTTGCTTGTCCTGGTGCTTTTTCGCTCGCGATGGCGCAGGACGGCGAAACGTCCAAAGCAATTAAAGCCGAAGTGTTTTTGGAAAACCGGCCGGCAGATCCTTCACCCAGACGATCGGCCGCGAACAAGAAGCCAAGCTATAAAACTTCGCAAGCCAACAACCTGGCAAGTCCGCCGCCGGGGAAGGTGTTTGCACAAGTTGGTCTGACGATCTGGCGCTTTCGACCCGCCACCGCCGCTGATAAAACGAAGGAACTCGTCGAGGAAGAAGATGCGCCGGCCACGCAGTGGAGTCTTGAAAGGATTTCAGAAGGAACTTTGCTGGCGCCAGGTCAGAAGGTGTGATTGGGAATCGAATCACTTTCACGCGACGGTTATCTTTACGTTATCGATCGCGAACAATACGCCGATGGCTCGTTCGGAGATGCTCGGCTGATATTTCCCAGCCAGCGCACGGCCGAGGGAGGGAATCGAGTTAAGGCAGGAAAAATTATTTATATTCCGGCTGCGCCTCGATACTTCCGCATCAAGCCGAGCCAAACGTCCAAAGGGCATGTGGCTGAAGTGCTGACCGTCCTGGTGTCCGCAAAGCCACTCTTCGAAGCAAATCAACTTGCGGGCAGTCCCTTGATCGTTCAGCCCGCGCAACTCAATGCCTGGGAAAAACAATGGGCGGCTAAACCGATAGTCTTTGAGATGGAAGGCGGAGCGGGACAAACAATGACCGAAAAAGAACAGGCTGCCGGTTTAGGCAACGCCGAGCTGACGCAAACAGAACCTGTGCCGCAGACTATCTATCGACTGACAGTCAAGCCGGAAGACACGTTGCTTTTTGCCGTTCCGCTGCGCTTCACGCCGCCAAAACCGTAAACAATTTGCGATCGACTAACTAACTGGTTTATGACAAGGCAGGCAATCGTTGGAACCGGGAACCTTTCCTTTCAGAACCGGTCGAGCCGCGATCGCTTTGTCGTGGCAGATATTGCAATTGGTGTGATAGGCCAATTCGTTGGTGAGCTTCACCGGCGCCGGTTTGTCTGCGTAGGTGACAGTGGGAATGGTGGCGCTGTCGTCGCCGGATTGCAGGTGGCAGGCGCGACAAGTTTTAACTGGTTTGGAGTCGGCGGCCTGAAGCAGCGCCGCGGTCAACGCCATTGCACGCTCAGAAGTTTTTAGCGGCGGTTTCAATGCGGCTGGCGGCTGATCGGTGTGATGGCACTCGATGCATGAGAGCACAGTCTTACCATCGATACTGTACATCTTCGTCGCGTGATTCTCGTGATTGAAGGCAACATCGCCATATTTGTCTGACTGGCTGTCCTTATCCAGCACCACTTCCTTTGGCTGTGTCTTGCTTTCCTTGGGAATCTCCTGCAACGAAAACTTGGCGCTGCCGGCAACTGTAAGCACCGCCGCACAACTCAGCGCCGCGATCAGAATCAATAGTTTTCTCATCCGCTTAACCTCTGAAAATATTTACGAGAAACATCGAAAAGCCGGGGAGGGAATCAAGCGAGGTCATCTTAATTACCGCGCCTGAGAGTGTCAACGATTATGTGGCATAGACTTTAGTCCGTGGCCAGGGTGGCCTCGACCAGTCCGGGGTTCTAATAACTAACCAGACACAGACTAAAGTCCGTGCCACTTACTGCGGCAGGCGGAAGGTCGCAGCCGTGTGGCAGCGCTTGCAATCCTTAAACGCCAGGTCGCCGCCAAATGATCGTCTGCCGTTATGACAGGTCAGACAGGTGCTACCGCGCGTTGCAAAGTGTTCGCTGGGAGCGGGTGAACTAACCTGGCGCGATTGCGCGGCACCCGCCGTCAAGTTGTGGCAATCGCTGCAGCCGAGCCGCTGACCTGGGCCATGCCTGGCGTGACTGAAGGCAAAACGGAACGAGCGCGCGTTTGTTCCAGTCCGTGAAAATCCCTTCGCGTCATGGCAGACACCGCATGATGCGATTTCTCGACCGCCGGCAGATTTGCTGCTGGGCGTGTGACATGAGTAACACTGATTGTGAGCAGACAAACTTGCCGGGATCGAGAGTGCCGCAGCCGCCCGTCCGCCCAAGCGCGTGTGACACGCGGTACAACCGCTCGGCGGCCGGGCGTTGCCGTTGTTGTGTTGCGCGTGATCGAAGTTGACGTTGAAGCTCTCGTTGAACTTCGTGGGAAAACCTTTCAGCGGCGGATTCGAGCCGCTGACTTCGGTATGGCAAATCACGCACATGGGAACGGCCGGCGTAACGAACTGTCCTACATGGCAACCGGTGCAGGCCTTGTGACCGGGAAAGCGCGGCGTAGCGGAATTGTCACTGCGTTGATGGCAGGAATTGCAGGACAGCGATGCGTGCTTCTGGCTGTTGTGTTT
Organism: bacterium; assembly: GCA_039930405.1. GTDB lineage: Bacteria > Acidobacteriota > Blastocatellia > Pyrinomonadales > Pyrinomonadaceae > PSRF01. The sequence continues at coordinate 2,388 of JBDTTW010000349.1, read as the reverse complement.
GAAAGTTGAATAATCGAGATTGGAATCTTGAGGCGCTGCCGCAAGCAATAAGAATTCTCTGTGAAAACTCGGTGTTCTCTGTGTCGCTGTGGTGAACTCATGCACCTCAGCCACCACAGAGGCACAGAGAACACAGAGACTGCACAGAGAAAGAGCGTACACGATAGCCGAGCGCTGGAACCAAAGCTTGAATAGTAACAACCTCATTTCACGTCCTTGCGCTTCTTTGGCGGCAATCCGGAAATCAAATAATGACTTGCGGGCGGATCGCGCCTGCCAACATCTGAGGTGTGACAATAGGTGCACGTGAAATCACGATTCTTATCGATGGCCAGCAATTCGTTGGTGACGTCGAAACGCACCGGGCCTTTGTTATGGCACTCGAGACACGCCGTGATTGGCACGTCGGGTTTCAGCCCGCGCAGGGTTGCTGACTTGGTAATGTTGATATGACAGGTCGTGCATTCCTGGGTGTGTTGTTCGCGGCCGTGGCGAAACTTAAAAGAAATTCTCGGCGTGAATCCCATTACGAGGTAGGGCTGCGTGGCCAGTTTGTGGCAACCAGCGCAGTTGTCGTTGACAGGTTGCTGCGAACCCCAGTGGCAGTTGAAGCAGGACGCATGGCTCAACGGCGCTAGTTTGAAAGTATCCGCAGCGGGCACAAACGCATCAGGCCATCCGGTGGCGTTAGTCGCCGGAGCCGCAGTACGCGGTTGATGACAGATTTCGCAGTTGTTGTAGTGCTTGGTTTTTTCGTCAGCGAAGGAAAAGGAACCGCTAAATCCGGCACGAACGAATTGTGGCTGAGTCTCGAATCTTAATTTGCGGAACACCCGCGCGATCACGTCCTGGTGCTTGTCGTGCGGAAACTCAATCAAGAACTGACGGGCGCCGCCGGGATTGCGAAAGGCAAAACGCGCGTCGTCACGCGGCGAGATTCGGGTATGACAATCCGAACAGATCACAGGCTTCGCGCCTTTGAAGAACTGCGCGCGATGGCAACTGACGCAGGCGTCATGACCGGGAAAGTCGGCGACGTCGGGATATTCGCGAACCTTTTTCCAGTTATCGGTTGGGACCTGGTGACAGGTATTGCAGGCCGCCTGATGCTTCTTCGTGGCGTGTGAAAAATGAGAATAGTCGCTTGCGGTCGCAGCGCTGCGCGCAGTTGGCGCGCGCCGCGGCTTTTTACGCTGAGCCTCCGCACTGGATGCGAGCATACAGAGACCTACGTACAGCAGGAGGCAGGCGCAAATAACCAGGATAGAAGAGCGGGCCGCAGGTTTCATTGAGTTGTGCCGAAAAGCTTAAGGCGTACAAGCCGGCAGCGGTTTCTCGACCGCCACGCATTTCACATTCTTGTCTTTGCGATTTGAAATGGTATAGACCTTTTCCGTTGCCAGATCGTCAGCCTTGATTTGCACGGCGCAATTCCAAAGCGAAACGCCTGGCCCAATCTCGGTGGCGACGATATTCGAGAGCGTGTAGCTGCCGGCTTCAAGATCAGTGAAGAAAGCAGTGCCGTTGCGGTCCGTCATCACTGAAACTACCTTCGCGCCCGAAGCGGCTTCGGCTTGCTTGAGAATCGCGGCAATCTCATTCTGACGTTGACGGTAAAAGCCATCGCGTAATCTCTCCGGCAGGTTGACCGTCAACCACTTGAGCGCAAGCTGGCGATTCCCAAGTGTCTTTTCACCAGCCGCCAGCGCACTAGCAAACTCGGAAACAGCGTGCGGACCTTCGACGTCTTCTGAACTCAACTCGCGACAGTAAACTGATTCACAGTCGTTTTCCTTTAACCAGTTGATCAGGCCCGGGGTGGCGCCGGCGCGCGTGTAGTAACAATCGCGAGTCGTCTGCGGTTGTTGGTCCATCGCCGCGATCAATGTTTTGTTTTGTTCAGGCGAGCCTTTTATCAGAAAGAACCGCTTGCGCGATAATCCCGACAGGCCTTTAGCTGCCTCGCTGGTTTTCACTTTCACTCGCAAGCGCACGACGCCGCGCGGACTTTCCGGCAGCGTGTTACCGGTTTGTCCCACACACCAGACCGCAAGCAGCAGGAGAATGAAAACGAAAGTTGGTTTGCGCGCGGCCTTGAGCCACCGGCGCGACCTGGTTGAAGTCTCGAGCTGTCGACTCAGTTTGTTCACTATAGATTTGGACTGCGCGGAAATTTTAGAAACGGCAGCCGCACGCCGCGCACAAATACCTGATCGGATCGAATCGCGGCTGCAGGCGCAAAGCCATTGCCGCCCGCGGCGCTGATCAAATCGTCCTGATCGACGCCATCGCCACTGATGCCGATCGCGCCGACCAGTACACCGTTTTTGTAAAGCGGAACGCTGCCGGGAAATATCTGAATGCCATTCGGCAAACTGGGAATGGAAG
>JBDTTW010000348.1:0-21143 GCA_039930405.1 bacterium | reverse complement strand
AGCTTGCTGAGTTCATGCGCCGCATGGACCAGAAATCAGTAGCCATCATTCCCAGTGCGCGCGAAGCCACGCGTTCCAACGACACCCAATATCGCTTTCGCCAGGATTCGGATTTTTTGTACCTGACCGGCTTTGATGAACCCGATTCGATCGCCGTCATCGCTCCTGCGCGCGAGCAGAAGTACACCCTGTTCGTGCGGCCGCGCGATCCGGAACAGGAAATCTGGGTCGGCCGGCGCGCCGGCGTTGCAGGCGCTAAGAACGACTTTGGCGCGAACGAATCTTTTCCGATCGAAGAGTTTGACGGGAAACTTCAGGAGATTCTGGATGGCGCGGCGAAACTTTATTACCGGCTCGGCGCTTACCCCGATTTGGACCACAAAGTTATTCAAAAGATTGCCCAGATGCGCTCGCTCAATCGCAAGCCCATTCATCCGCCGCGCACGATCATCGATCCCGCCACGATTGTGCACGAGATGCGTGTCTTCAAGAGCGACGACGAGATTGAGTTGATGCAGAAGGCCGCCGACATAGCTGCTGAAGCGCACGTGGAAGCCATGAAAACGGTGCGGCCGGGCATGAAGGAATACGAAGTCGAAGCCCTCGTCGAACGGATCTTTCGGCAACAGGGTGCGTCTGGGCCCTCCTACAACTCGATTGTTGGCGCCGGCGCCAACGCCACCGTGCTGCATTACATTAACAACGATGGCGAGTTGAAAGATGGCGACTTGTTATTGATCGACGCCGGCGCCGAATACAAAGGTTATGCGTCGGACATCACGCGCACGTTTCCTATCAACGGCCGTTTCAGTCCGGCGCAGCGTGAGATTTACGATCTGGTGCTGGAAGCGCAAGTCGCCTGCGTCGATATGGTCAGGCCCGGCACCACGCACGATCAACTAAAACAACGATCGGTCGAAATTTTGACTGAAGGTATGGTGAAGCTGGGACTGCTGAAGGGAAAACCTGCTGACCTAATTAAAGAAAAGAAGCATGAGCAGTTTTACATGCACGGGCTCGGTCACCTGCTGGGAATCGATGTGCATGACGTTGGTGTTTATTACTATGACAAGGAATCGCGCGCGCTGGAGCCGGGCACGGTGATGACGGTCGAGCCGGGGATTTATGTTTCGCCTGACACTAAGGATATTCCGGAAAAGTATCTGGGCATCGGCGTGCGCATTGAAGACGATGTGCTGTGCACGAGTAATGGTCCACGTGTGTTGACTACGAAGGTGCCGAAGGATGCGGGTGAGATTGAAGCGCTGATGGCGAGGTAGGGCTTCACGTAAAATACCACTTGATTTATGTTTTTGTCGCGCGTAAAATACGCGCATGGAAACAAAAGGCCAAAAACCTCAAGAAAATACTGCCGGCGATAAAAAGCGCGGCAAGAAGGCGTCCACCACCGATCTCCCAATGGTTGATTTGGATTCTGTCTTGGGATTTGTAGAGAAAGTTGAAGGCGAGGGTCTCCAAACTCTTTCCCAACAAGACGTAGCCAAGAGGCTGGGTTATGCGAATCCGACTTCAACGCCATTTTATCGTCGAATAGTCGCAGCGAAATTGTTTGGTTTGCTTGATACAACACAGGGAGTCAACCTAACGCGACTCGCATTAGATTATTTCAAGCCGACTGATGAGGAATCCAAACAGCAAGCGCTACTCACCGCGGTACGAAATGTTATTGGGTACCAGGGAATCATCGAACGTTTCTCCGATAAACGTCTACCGCCTTTGGATATCCTAAAGAACTTTGTAGAGCGGGAATTTGATCTCGCAGCGGATGCTGCAAATGCTTGCGCCGACATCTTCGTGCGCAGCGTTAATCGGGCGGGGCTTGTCAGAAGCGATGGTACTTTGAGCTTGAATGCTGCAAGCCCGTCGAGCAAACCGGAAGGTCCACAGAAAGCGTTTTCTCAATCTGCGCCGAGCATGACGTCAAACACGCCGCTGCCGATTTCTGACGAGTCTGAGTCTCACTATTTAACCCTGGACGCAGCTCGCAACCGCAGAGTAACCGTCCAAGCACCGCCAATAATCACTGCATCGGAACTCAAACGTATTCAAAACTGGCTGGCTGTCCAGCTACATGTAGTTGAAGCACTGAACCCAAGCCCATCTGCCCCGCAAGGACCAGACGAAGCGGGCGAAAGCCGCGGAACCTCGGAGTTATGACGTGCGGTTAATCCCAGTATCTCAGCGAGAACTAGTTGCAAGACTTCGTCAGTTAGGTTGGACTGGTCCGAGATATAAAGGCAAGCATCCGTTTATGCTGAAAGAGGGAAAGCCTCCACTGACAATTCCAAATCCTCATAACGATGACATTTCAGTGGATCTGCTTAAAAGGATTCTACGACAGGCGAGAATTTCTCGTGAGGAATGGTTGGGAAATGACTAGGCGAAGGTGAGTTCCTTGAAAGTTGTTCCCTTAATCGAGGGTAGGTCAGAACCGCGCTCCATCTGAAGTTCGATCCAGCCCTTCAACACGCTTCTAAGTTCTTCCTTAACTTCTTGTCGCGTTCTTCCTTGTGCCCATACTCCGCGACAGGCAGGAATCTCAGCGTAGACCTTTTGGCCATCCTCGATTCGTTCGAATCGGGCGGTTGCTAGCGCCGCATCGATATAATCATCAAGTTTTTTGAAGCTTTTCACACTACTACCTTAGCGCTTGAGGCGATACGCGCGCAAAGGTTTAGGGTTTTTTGCCGGAACGCATACTTCCCTCCCGGCCAAAGCATAAAAAACAAGCTCGATGGCCTTGAAAAAGTATCTCAGCGAGGTTGCCTTCGCTAATCAAAAGCTGATAGTTCCGCCACAATTTCTTTCACCACCTCGCGACCTCTCTCAACCTCGTCAGGCCTGAACGAAATCGCGCCGACTACCGCATGACCGCCGCCGCCGTAGCGTTCGCAGATCTTCGCGATGTTGTGCGTGCGAGGGAATGGCGACCAGGGATTTGAGCCAACCGAGATCTTGGTGCGCTGCGAGCCGCGGGTGAGGGCGACCGAATAAGTTGTTTCGGGATAGAGATAGTAAGGAATGAATTTGTTGAAGCCGTCGCAGCCTTCGTCGACGAGATCAAAGCGCACCACGCCGTTTTCAAAAACTGCCTTGCGGCGAATTGTTTCCAGCGTCTCCAGATGCTGTTTGAGAATCGGCTTGAAGCGCCGCTGAACTTCTTCGCTGGTCGCAACCTCGTCGAGCGACTTCACTGCCAGCTCGCGAATTACCGTCTCTACAAAACTGTCATCCGGGTCGGCTTCGATCACCTGCATCAATTGCAACGCCGGCTCCTTCAACTCGACGCACTGCGCCGCCGATTCATACAACGCGCCGTCGATAATGTGCGCCCAACTGACGAGAGACTTGATTGGCGCATCGTCGTAGCCAAACTGCGAGTGCGCCACGTCGGCAATGAATTCCGTACACGACTTGCGTGTCGCATCGAGAAACTTCTGGCCGGATTTGTCGGCGCGGAAATGCGCTTCGTCTTCAGGAGTCAAAAACGCCGATTGATGATGATCAAACCACCAAGTCAGTTTCTCAGAAGGTGCGTATTTGAAATCTACGATCGCATTTTCGTCGCCGTCAAAAAGTTTTAGATCAAACAGGTTTCCCGGGCGATGCAGCAAACCGCCGTAACTGACTTCCGCTTCCGGGTGAATGCGTTCTTTGTAAAAGCGCGTAAAGACGGCCGCTGAGGCGACGCCGTCGAAACAGTGACCGTGATAAAGGAGACGGAGTTTCATAGTTTGTGGGCCAAAAGAGTCGGCCATAGTAGCAACGAAGGGCGTAAATCGTAAATCGTGAGGTATAGATAGGGGACAATATGCGGTGAGAGCGGGTTACGTTCGGTTTCGATTGTGTAGTAACGGCCTCATAAGCGGGAAATGTTTCGCGAGTTAATTCTTACAAGGCTCGATGGCGGCAGTCTTCGTGTTCAATCGTTCGCCGATGAACTTGTCCACGTCGGCCTCGATCAATTCACCATTCACGACCCAGGCTTTTTCAGTCAACACGTCGCCGGTTTTGCTGAGCGAAGCCGGCTCGAGAAAAATATTCCACGGCGAACCCCACTTGCGCGTATCACCGGTCAATTGCCGGTAGCCGTAGTGGGCCGTCTTGTCGCGGTCTTCGCGAAGTTCCGTCTCACTAACCACCGGATAAGGCGTGCCTTCGGGCGCAAAAAATGTGTTGACCGCGTCGCGCGTGCCGTATTCGCTGACCCCGATTACCTGAAAACCCTGGTCTTTGTACTTCTCATAAAGCTTGGCCGCCACCGGCGCTTCGTTGCGCCAGTTCGGACACCAGGGGGCGAAGTAAACCACCATCACCAACTTTTTGCCCTGGACCAACGAGCGCAGATCCGTCGGTTTGTTGTCTTTCAGAGAATTCAGCGTCCAGTTCTTGTAGTTGACGGTTTTCTCGACGAGCGGTGAATACTCGTGACCGTCCTGCGCGCGTGCTGCGCTCGGAATAAACAGCAGCGCGAGTATTGAGGCGACAAAAAAGGTTTTCATGGGTCGTACTCCTTGAGGGTAGCTTATTTCCCATTCTGCGCGGTGGCGGCGGGCTCATCGAGCAAAGGTTTCACGGCCGCTTCCCACCCTTCACGATCGCGCGCGCCGATAATCTTCTGGCGAATGCGGCCATCGCGGTCTATCAAATAAGTTGTCGGCAACGGCGTGCCGCCAAACCTTGCTTTCGCGTCATCGCCACCGACGAGCACCTGGTATTCAAACTTGCGAACGTCTTTTTGATATTCCGCAACGCCTTCCGCAGTATCTTCCAACGACGCGCCAATAATCTTTAAGCCTTTGCCCTCGAGATCGTGCTGCATTGCATTAAGCACGGGAATTTCTTCGCGGCAGGGAACGCACCAGGTGGCCCAAAAGTTCAGCAGCACAACCTGACCGCGCAGTTGGCCCAAAGTAAACGGGTCGCCCGTCAACGTTTGGAAGTGCACCTGCGGCGCCGCCTCAAAATTCGCGTTGGCCGGGGGCGCTGTGCTGGCGGTTGGGGGCTTCACTTTTATCCAGCCCTCAGCGTTGGGCAACCAGGCTGCAAGTTTCGAACTCGTCAGCAGCGTCGACTGCCCGCTCATCACCAGCAGCCCGACAATAATCAGCACCACGCCGGAAACTACCTCAACTTTGTGTAGGTGCTTGCGAAACTTGCCGTAGAACGCGAGAAACTGATTGATTCCCAAACCAGTCAGCAGAAAAGGGACTGCCAAGCCAGCCGAGTAAAATGCCGAAAGAGTCAGACCACTGCGCCAACCGCCGCTGGTTGCGGCCAATCCGATGATGCCGCCCAGGATTGGACCAATGCATGGCGTCCAGCCCGCCGCAAAAGCGATGCCCAGCGTAAATGAGCCCAACGCGCCGCGCGGTTTGTCGTTGGAAAAGAACCGCGTGTCTTTGTAGAGCGTGGCGATTTTCAAGAGGCCAATGAGCTGAAGTCCGAACGCGATGATGATCAGCCCGCCAATAATGCGCACCCAGATGTTGTTAATGATTGCCGCGCCGATTAGTCCCGCGGTCGTTCCCAGCGCCAGAAAAATTACCGAGAGCCCGGCGTTGAAAGCGAGCGAGTTAAGAATCACTGCTCGCCGGGCGTTCGTACTCGACGCGCCTTCCTTTAGCCGATCGATGCTGACGCCGGACATGAGCGAGATGTAACCGGGCACCAGCGGCAAAACGCAGGGAGAGAGAAACGACAGCACGCCGGCGATGAACGCTATTCCAATTGTGATGTTTTGATCCTGCATCTTACTTTACGCTTACTGTCTCGTTACTCTTTACGGTTTCTTCAGCCATCACTTTCTCGATCATCTTACCGAGCGCCGCGATTTCCTCGGCACTCGCGCCCATCGATATGTATCTCATTCTTCCCTGGCGGTCGATCAGAAATGACATCGGAATGGTAAACACGCCATAGTTCAAATCATTGACTGAGGAATCGGCTATGGCAAATCCGTATGGCAAACGATTCTTCTTCTTGAAGCTGCGCAGGTAGACCAGCTCTTCGCCGCGCGTTGCTTTATGGCCGTCTGCTTCGCCGAAATAATTGGTCATCCCGAGAATGACCAGTCCTTTATCCTTGTAGGCTTCATGCCACTGCTGCAGCCGGGGAAACGTGTAACGGCAGGGACCACACCAGGTCGCCCAGAAATCCAGCAGCACCACCTGACCGCGCAGCTGGGAAAGTTTCACCGGCGCCTGATCGATCCATTGCGTTGCCACGATTTCCGGCAGCTTACTCGCCTCGTCTTTTGGTAACTCACTAAAAACTCCGCGCAGGTCAATCGCACGGTCGAGCCCATTAAGACGAATGTTAGCGAGCCGCAATAGGTTCCCAGATGGCAGCGTCACAGCCAGCTTGCGCAACTCCTGAACGGTCGCAATCGCGTCGGCTTTCCTACCCGTATTTACGTAAGCCTCGGCCACAAACGAAGCGGCCTTAAAAAGCATGTCGTCGCGCCGAAAGGTATTTATGCCCTGGTTGGGAACAACCAGGCGCGCAATTTTTGCCATCTGTTGCGCATGTGCCGCCATGCGCGGATAGTCTTTCGTCTTCTGAAACAGCTCGGTAACCAGCGACTCCATGCCAAACCATTCGGCCAAACTCTGCGGCTGGTTGTTGCCATAACCGGCCACTGCGCGTTCAGCTTCCAGAATCAAACCTTTGCGGGTTGAGTAAAGCACGACAACCGCGCGCGCGAGTTGTGCATTCTGGCCGGACGCTTCGCCACTGAGATAATGACCCATCGCTTCCAGCGCGCCATCGCCATTTCCCACCAGGTGATAAAGCATGCCCAGATAAAATTGATCCATCTGGGCTAAAGAACCGCGCGCGCGCAAAACTCCCGCATACTTCGCCGCCAGATCTTTTTGTTCCTGCTTGGTGTTCGCTTCCAGCATTGAATCGTAAGGCCGCTTTTCTTTATTGAACTGGGCAAACTTCCTTTCAACGTACTTGTCGGCTTCAGCAAACAAAACGTTGGCAGGTCGCATGTCGGGCGCTACCGTCGTTTGGTCATTCGCCGGCGCCGCTTGACCGCGCGCGCTGCCGGCCGCCAGCAACACGACTGCAACGAGGGTAGTTAAGAATTTGTAAGAGAACTTCATCTGCAGTAATTGGACGTCAACTAACGGCCGCGAGTTGAAAACGATCAGGCGAAAAAATCTGCAATGGCGGGGAGACATCTTCGTCAACTATGGCGCGGGCCAGCAATTCCGCGGTGACCGGCGTCAACAATATGCCGTTGCGATAATGCCCGGTTGCATAAAAGACCCCTGCAATTTCAGCACAAGGACCGAGTACTGGCAAACCGTCAGCGGCCCGCGGCCGCAAACCAGCCCAGGTGGATGTGAGCGGCAGGTCCGCGATTGCCGGAGTAATTTCAAGGGCGGACGCCACAATTGATTGCACTCCCGCGGCCGTGACCCGCTTGTCAAAGCCAGCGTGTTCGGTGGTTGAACCGGCCAATAGTCTGCCATCGCGGCGCGGCACGAGGTAACCCCGTGGGCTGTAAATTACCTGTCGCGCAATCTGCGGCGTCGCTTGGAACGAAACCATCTGGCCGCGGACTGGTTCGATGCGCGGATTTGGGAGCACTTCATTTATGACCTGATTGGTCCAGGCGCCGCCGGCGATTACAACTTTTTCGCAACTGATAAAGCCACGCGAGGTTTCAATGCCGGTAACGCGTTTGCGTTTGATGTTCAGCGAATCAACCGAGACGCCGGTCAGTACATTTACGCCAAGCGCTTCATTCGCCGTTGCCAGTGCACCTATCAGTCTGCGATTTTCCACCTGCGTGTCGAGCGGAAATCTCAGCGCTGCGCGCACGCCAGTGGAAATTGACGGTTCCAACAGTTTTGCCAAATCGCCCGACAACTTTTCCACTGCCAGGCCCGCCCTCGTTTGCCACTCGTAGCGCGCATCAAGTTCCCGTTCGTCTTCTTCAGTGAACGCCAAATATAACGTGCCCGAAGTTTCAAGCTCGATGTCGATGCCGGTTTCGTTCTGGAGAGAGTGCGCGAAGGCGGGATAAAGATCGCGGCTTTGGCAGCAGAGTCGAAAGAAATCATCGTCACTGTCAGCTTCCGCCTGCGGCGCCAGCATGCCGGCGGCAGCAGACGATGCTTCGGCTCCCAAATTCGAGCGCTCGACAATCAACACCTCGCGCACCCCACGCTGGGCAAGCGCGCGCGCGATACCCAGGCCGATGACGCCACCGCCGATAATTGCTACTTCAGCGCTGTTTTTGAATTCAGGCATCCGGGCTTAGTCCGTGGTCAGTTGTCAGTGGTCAGTTGTGGCCTTATTCTGTTGTTACTACTTCGCAAGGTTTGCGGCGGGAGACGACGCGGTTGAATTTCTAACTACTGACTACTGACTACTAGCTACTGACTACTTATTATGAAACATCGTATCACACTGATTCCAGGCGACGGCATCGGACCGGAAGTCTCCGCCAGCGTTGTGCACATCATCGAAGCCGCTGGCGCCGAGATTGAATGGGAGACGCATTATGCCGGCGCGCAAGCGGTCGAAAAGTTTGGCGAGACGCTGCCGAAAGAGCTGCTCGAATCGATCAAGCGCAACAAGGTCGCGCTGAAGGGGCCCGTCACTACTCCGATCGGAAAAGGGTTTACTTCCGTTAACGTCGGTCTCCGCAAAGCGCTCGATCTTTATGCCAACGTGCGACCTATTCGCGCGCTGCCCGGCGTTCCCTGCCGCTTCCCCGAACTCGACCTGGTCATCGTTCGCGAGAATACTGAGAGTTTGTATGCCGGACTGGAGCACATCGTAGTTCCGGGTGTGGTTGAAAGTTTGAAGATCATCACGGAGAAAGCGTCGACGCGCGTGTCGCGGTTTGCGTTTGAGTTTGCGCGGCGCGAAGGACGAAAAAAAATCACCTGCGGCCACAAAGCAAACATCATGAAATTGTCGGATGGGCTTTTTCTCGACTGCTTCCGCAAAGTGGCAATGGAATACCCCGAGATCGAAGCCGACGACAAGATCATCGACAACGCCTGCATGCAGCTGGTAATGCGACCTCAACAGTTTGACATGATGCTGCTCGAGAATCTCTACGGCGACATCGTTTCGGATCTCTGCGCGGGTTTGATTGGCGGGCTCGGCTTAGTGCCCGGCGCAAACATCGGCGAACAGGGCGCGGTCTTTGAGGCGGTGCATGGCTCGGCGCCGGACATTGCCGGCCAGGGAATAGCGAACCCGACCGCGTTGCTGCAATCCGGAGTTCTGATGTTGCGTCACCTGGGAGAAGGCGAAGCCGCGGACAGAACCGAGAACGCGATGTTCGAAGTTTTCGAGGAAGGCAAAGTGCGCACGCGCGACATCGGCGGCACGGCCAAGACTGCTGAGTTTGCTGAGGCGATCATTTCGAGGATGAAATAGTCCGGGGCTGCAGGTTTCCTCTGTGCGTCCTTTGTGCTCTCCGTGACTCGGTGGTGGATTTACGTTTTGGCTGAATGACCCACCACAGAGACACGGAGATCACAAAGGACGCACAGAGAGAATGCAAATACAGCAGAATTTATTTGGTACTCATGAGGTTTCGCCTAACCATCATCGCCTGCTGCCTCCTGTTACTTGCGCAGACAACTTTTGCGAAGACAACTCTGCCTTGCACACTGATAAAGTCTCGACCTGATAACTGGGTCACCGCCAAAGTTAATTCGCTGGTCACGACTGCGCGCGCGGCGTATGAATCCGACGCTGCGCTGCCCACTTATCATCGCGTACTGGACGGAATTAACCGCACCTTGCAGCGTTGCAAACTTTCCCAGGACGCCGACTTCAGCAATCGCCATCGCGAGTTTGTCGAGTACGTCGAAACAGTTTCTCTTGATCGTAAGCCGGATCACGAACTTGGTTTCAACGTGCCGGACAAACAATACTTTGAAGAGACAGCCTCATTCGTCGAGATTCCCGCCTACTTGTTGCAGCCGTCGTTTCTCAAATTGGTCAGCCGCTGGGAAACACTCGACCAAGCGAAAGCGTTTCTGCGTCAACTCAACTCAACGCGCGCTGCTAACGATCAATTAGTTTTCTTTAGTTACAGCTCGCGTCATTTGGGTACGCCCGATAACGACGATAGTTTTCGCCGGCTCTTAATTGTCGTGCCGGGAAATGGAGCGCTCGGGATTCCCGACAAGTGGGTGCAGTTTGGCATCAGCGATCCGGGCCAGCGCGTGCTCACTCGCAACGTGTCGGTCGTTTCGGCGCTGACAAAAACGGGCGGAACTTTCGATGCTTACTTCAAAGACTACTTCAGAACTTACGGCCGCAAAGGTTTGATCACGATCAAGGGTCGCTGGGACTTGGGTGAAGGCGACGACAACTGCGCGCTGTGTCACAAGAGCGGCATCCTGCCAATATTTCCCCAGGCCGGCAGCGTCAGCACGGCCGAGCTCGAGGCAGTCGAGATTGTGAATGCGCGCTTTCGCAGTTATGGCTCGCCGCGTTTTGGAGGTTATTTGGACCAGAGGAAATTGGGGCCGGGGCTGAGCATGGCCGCTTTAGAAGATCGCAATCATCGTTTCGGCAGGACTTTCGCGGCGACTAATGTTTCGCGCGCGATGACCTGTCAGTCATGTCACAACCCGCAGCGGCTGGGCTCACTTAACTGGCCCATGGACCCACTGATATTGAGTTCCTTCGTTGAAGGCGGGCAGATGCCGTTCGGCATGACGTTGAAAAATGTTGAGCGCCACCGGCTGTATAAAAATTTGGTTGAGGAATATTTTGCGACTGACAACGCAAACCCGGGCATTCTTAAGTCCTGGTTGCTGGGCCAGCATCGCGAACTCTCTTCTCGCAACTAACGATTATCAGGTCTGCCGCGCCGTGCACGGCCACGCATTGCATCGCGCTCCTGCTGAAACTGCTTCCACTGCTCCGTCGTCAGCACTTTTTGTAAACGCTCGTCAGCTTGCGTGCGAATCGCATCAAAGCGCGGTTCGGATTCCTTGCGCAGGTCTTGTAATTGCCCGCGCGCTTCACTGAGTATTTGATGGACCTGAGTTTTCTGGTCCGCATTCAGCTGCAGCCGATCCAGCATTTGCTCAAAGCGCTCGTCACTCATAACGCAGCGCTTCGATAGGATTCAACCCCGCCGCTTTCCACGCCGGCCACAAGCCAAACGTCAGTCCCAAACCCACCGAAACAACAAAGCCGACAATCGGCGCCCACAGTGGAATGTAAGTCGGCATGATCATTTGAATCAGCAGGGCAATGATGCAGCCCGCAATGATTCCCAACAGTCCGCCTAACCCCGTCAGCGTAGCGGCTTCGATCAAGAACTGAATGATGATGTCGCGGCGGCGCGCGCCAATTGCTTTGCGCACACCAATCTCGCGCGTTCGTTCAGTTACCGAAACCAGCATGATGTTCATCACGCCAATGCCGCCAATCAAAAGGCCCACGCTCGAGATCGCCACCATCAAGGCGAACACGCCGCCAGTGATTGCGCCAAACTGCGAAAGAATTTGTTCAGAAGTGGACACTCCAAAATTGTCCGGCGCACCATAAGCCACCTTGCGCCGACGCCGCAACAGCTCGCGCACTTCCTCGACCGCCTGTTGCATCTGTCCCGGACGTGCCTGGGCCATCACAAAATTGTCCTTCACCTCCGGATAACTTTTCCTGAGCGTCAGGTAGGGCATATACACCGCTTTGTTTTCGTTATTGGGATCTTCGGCGCCGACCAAAAACACATCGCGCTCAGTCAGCACGCCAACCACTCGATAGCTGCGGCCGTTGATGGTGACATCTTTGTCGAGCGCGTCGCTGTACGGAAAAAGCGTATTAGCAACGTCGCGGCCGATTACCAGGACGTCCGCGTGGTGTTCGTTTTCAGCATCGGTGAAGTAGCGACCCTCGCCAATGTTAGTGACGCCCATCTTGAAGTATGACGGCGAGGCGCCCTGTACTGCGGCGTTCGTCATTTCGATGTCGCGGTAACGCACGTTGACGCGTTGAGTGAACGAGCCGCCAAAAAAATCTACCGGCGACATGAACGCAGCCGAATAAATGATCGCTGGACATTCGCTGGCGATGGCCTCGTTGTCTTCATAACTCAAAGGCTTGCGCATGCGTTCTTCCTGAGTCGGGTTAAAGTTAAAGCCGGGATCGAAGCGGTAGATGTAGATTGAGTTGGTGCCGAACGATTCGATCTCTTTCGACACGCGCGCGTCGATTCCGGAAACAAACGCGGCAATCACGATCACAGTCATCGTGCCGATGACCACGCCGAGTATGGTCAACAGCGAACGAAGCTTGTGCTGCCATAGGGTGTCCAACCCCATGCGCAAGTTTTCGAAGATGTTGCTTTGGAAAAACTTCATGACGTTATTAAGCGACAGGATTTACAAGATGAACAGGATTCAAGGAGAGCAACAAAAACGAAAGGGGCGGCTGAATTTGTTTCCTCCACGTTCTAAACGTCATTAACTCTGTTCATCCTGTAAATCATATCCAGTTCTCAGCCGCAGTAATCCTGCCGGCAATCAATCCGCCCTTAGGGCTTCGATCGGATCCAACTTCGCCGCTCGCCAGGCGGGATAAACACCTGACACCAATCCCACGGTCGCCGAAACCAGCAGTGCCACCGTCACTGCAAACAACGGCAGCACCGTCGGCACCGGCGTAAGCACCGCCACTAGTTTTGCGAGCAAGTAAGCGATTGAGATTCCGATCGCGCCGCCTAACAGCGACAGCAGCGTCGACTCCGCCAGAAACTGTTTGAGAATATCGGTGCGCCGCGCACCAATGCTCTTGCGAATTCCAATCTCCTTGGTGCGTTCGGTCACGGACACCAGCATGATGTTCATGATGACGATGCCGCCGACGACCAGCGAGATGGAAGTGATGCCAATCGCCGCCACTTGAATCGTGCCAAAGATCTTGTCGCGCAGTTCATTAATCGCGCCGGGTGTAATAATTCCGAAGTTGTCCTTTTCGCTTGCCGCCAGTTTGCGGCGGGTGCGCATCACCACGCGCGCTTCTTCAACGGCGTCATCATAAGTTTCCGGGCTGGTCGAAGTAACACTAAGGCCGATCGATCGACGGGAGCCGTAAAACGCGAGAAACGTCGACAGTGGCATCGAGACATACATGTCTTGCGGCTGTCCAAAAACAGAGCCTTTGGCTTGTGCTACTCCGATAATTTCAAACGAACGGCCATCGATGCGGATAGTTTGTCCCAATGGGTTCGCAGTCGGAAACAATTTGTCGGCGACGTCGGCCCCCACAAAAGTGACGCTGCGTCGTTCGTCTTCATCAATCTTGTTAAAGTAGCGGCCTTCGCGCGTTTCGATTCGTTCGATGTCGGCAATGTTAGGCGTCGTCGCGGTAATGCGGACGCGAAAAAGGCTTATCGCGCCAAACTTTACGTCACCCCCGCTGTCTTCCTGCGCGCCAACATCCTGGATCGAGCCTCCGCGCGCAATCAACGCCGCGGCGTCATCGAGCGTTACGTCTTTGTTCCGTCTGCGCGCAGCGTTTAGCGCGGCCACGCTCGAGAAATCTTCGATGGAATACTTCTGGACCGCAAAGGCATTCGTGCCTATGTTGGCAATCTTCTCATCGACATAAGCGTTAAAGCCCTCGATCAGCGAAACGACTACGATCACTGTTGCTACACCAAAAATCACGCCCAGCAACGTCAGAAACGAACGGAGTTTGTGCGCCAGTATTGCCGAGACCGCGAGTTTTATGGCTTCGAAAAAAGGCATGAGAACTACTCTCGCCGCTGATTGGTCGTCCTTAAAACTTTCTGATTGTTATCTACGCACAGTCTTGCTGTAGGTTTCAATAGAGCAGTTCAGAGTCCAAGTTTAGCTTGCTCTTTCCGCGCAAGAGCAACCTAAAGGTTGGACTCTGAACCAGAAGTTTTTACCACCGCACAATAAGACGATTGTAATGAAAGGGGCCAGGTCTAGCGGCGCGGACGTTTCTGCTTGCCGGCGGCCGCGGCGGGCTTGGTTTCCAACTGGCGCTTAATCTTTGCCGGCAACTTCTCGTACACAAGTCCATAAGCAGTGCGCAGCAGCTCTTTCAATTGGCCAGCCGATACGGCATCGAACCGCTGCAACGCGACCCAATGATAGCGGGCCACATAAGGAGCGGGGAAAATACCGTCTTGTTCGACGAGTTCGGCAAATTTTTCAGGCGTGCATTTGAACGACATACAATGGTCCGTAGCGGGTTCAAGCGAGACCACGGCAAACATTTTTTCGCCGATGCGAAAAAGCAGATCGTTGCCCCACTGCACTTTTTCATCCACGTGCGGTAAGGAAAGACAGAAGCTCCGAACTGATTCGATGTCCATTGGTGGCTAAGAGCTAAGGGCTAAGGGCTAAGGGCATGGCGCAAAAAGCCAAAATAGTTAAGTGAAAAACCTTCTGACTCCTATCTCTTTGCACTTAGCGCTTTGCCATCTTACCTCTTTGCACTTAGCGCTTTGCCTCTTACCTCTTTGCACCTACCGCTTTGCCCCCATCAACTCCAAAACTGCTGAGGTCATCGCCTTCACACCGGTGCGCAGCGTCGGTCCCGGCAACGGCGCAAACAACGCCGAATGCAGCGACGGTAGCTGCGTTCCCGCTGCCCGGCTTTGTTTTACTTTTTCCGGATCGACGGCGCCCAGAGAAAAATCAACCGACGGAATCGTTTTGTCCAGACTAAAGTAACCAAAGTCTTCGCTCATCATCACCGGTGGCAGTTTGACTACGTTGTCGGCCCCGAGCGCCTTGGTGAAAACTCCCGCCAGGCGTTCGGTCAAAGCTGGATCGTTGTAAGTGGCGGCAGTAAACTGCGTCGTGCTGATGGTTACAATTGGAGCGTGATCGGCGGGGATGCCCGCGGCCAGGGCAATTCCTTTTGTGATCCTTTCGATCGACGCCAACATTCTTTTTCTCACTTCTTCACGGTACGCGCGCACGGTTAGCTGCAGATTGACTTCATCGGGGATGATGTTGTGTTTGCTGCCGCCGTGAATCGAGCCGACGGTTATTACCGCTGGATCCAACGGAGAGTTTTCCCTGCTCACAATTGTTTGCAACGCCAGGACTATTTCCGCGGCCACCACAATGGGATCTTTTGTGCTTTCCGGAGCGGCGCCATGTCCTCCGACGCCACGAATTTTTATGTCCACGGAATCTCCGCTGGCCAGCGAATAGCCAGGCGTGTAACCGACCTTGCCCGCTTCCAGTTCCGAGTGGTCGTGTAGCGCCACCACGAAATCAGGCTTGGGAAATTTTTGATAGAGACCATCGCGCATCATCGCGCGCGCGCCATCGACCGTTTCTTCGGCCGGTTGCCCGAGAATGATTAAGGTGCCGTGCCACTGGTCCTTCAACTCGGCAAGCAGCTTGGCGGTGCCCAGCATGCTGGTGATATGAACATCGTGACCGCACGCATGCATCACGCTTACCTCATCGCCCGCATCGTTTTTTGTTTTGACCGTGCTGGCATAAGCAAGGCCGGTTTTCTCGTTTACCGGCAAAGCATCGAGCTCAGTGCGAATTAACACAGTGGGGCCCGCGCCATTCTTCATGATCGCAACGACACCATAGCTGGTCCACGCGGAGTTTTCGTACTTGCCAATGCGCTCGGTGACTTCGTAACCCATTCCGCGCAACTGCGCGGCGAAAAACGTTGCCGTCTTTTCCTCGTGGTGCGACAGCTCAGGCGCCGCATGCAATGTTTTGTAAGTTGCCACCAGCGATGCGAGGTTGCGATCGATCATGGTGTCGAGAGCAGGTTGTTGCGCTTGGCTGATGGTCGCTGTTAGAGCGATGAAAACCAAAGTAGAGACCCGTATTCCGTTTCGCATTGATTGCTCCAATAAGAAGGGTTTGGAAAAAGTCTTGATCAGATGAGCCGAAAGAGCGGGGGCATGGCCACCTTCCTGACCTGAGAGCTGCTCAGATAGCCTTCCGAATTTCAGCTTGCTAGCCATTCACCGGGATATCAAGAACCACGAGGAAAGTCTCGGGGTTGGGAAGGCGGGCATGCCCCCGCTCTTTGCTCGCGCTGAAACAGGAAGTGCCTCATTACTCGCCGGCGTCGATGCCTTTTTTCACTTCGTCAATCGCGCTGTTAACGTAACTAATCGCCCGCACACGATGGCCGCCCTTGTCGGAAGTTGCGCCTTCCAGATTGCTCTTCGCATCACGCAGCAGTTCCAGGGCGCGTTGCATGCGTGGCTGGTCCGGCGAAGTTGCGAGCATCGCGAACAGCGCATGATGGTTGCGACGGTCAAAGCGGACGCCGGCATTGATCTCAGCAATAGCGGAATTGATGAACGCGATCGCCTGCGCACGATGGCCGCCCTTGTTGCGCACCGCTCCCTGCAATTGCGCGCGCGCTGCTTGCAGACTAGCGCGCGCGGCCTGCATTCGCGGCTGATCGGCATAACTGACCGCAGCAAGGCTCGCGAGTAACACCAGGATTCCAAGGGTGCGTCTTCTATTCAACATAAAGATGAATCTCCTTAAGGTTGGACCGGGAAAAACAAAGGTTTGAAGCGCGCTAATCCTACAACTTTCTTTGTTGTTGTACCAAGATTTTTGCGATAGTGGCGTAGACTTCAGAAGGCTCTCATAAGTGGAAGCGTAAACGCCATGGAGTGCGGCGGGCCCGGCGCCGCTTTGGCCTGTGTCGCACTTGCGTGACTTTATTAAAAAGCATTCAATCACGACGGGCCTGTTAGGACAGTCAGACCAAAGCGCTGCCAGGCCAGCGCACTCCAAGGAGGAACTAATTCTATGCCAAATAACTTAAAACACTTTGCAGTTCATGCCGACGACGTTGAACGCGCGCGGAAGTTTTATGAACAAGCGTTCGGCTGGCAATTTACCGCCTGGGGACCACCAGGATTTTTTCTCATCAAGACGGGAACTGATGACGAGCCGGGAGTGCAGGGCGCGCTGCAGGAACGCCGCGAAGTCGTCGCCGGCAAACCGATGTTTGGTTTCGAATGCACGCTGGGCGTGGATTCCATTGACGAAACAATCAAAGCTGTCGAGGCCAACGGCGGAAAAATCGTGATGCCCAAGTTTCATATTCCAACTGTCGGTACGCTCGTCTTCTTTGCAGACACCGAAGGCAACGTGGTGGGCGCTATGCAGTATGACGAACAGTGATGCCAAACTGCCCGGATCAGAGACAACGTCTCATCCGCTAATTCGATCTTTGCAATTGCAATTGTAGTTGGGCTTCCCCTGGATAAAGAAACAATTATCTCGAAACGGCCCGTCGCAATTCTTCTTGCACTCCGAGCTTTCGTCACAGTGACTTGAGTCGCATTTGTCGTGCTTTAAGTAGTCATAATCGCATTTCTTTTTGCTGCACCATTCAGCGCAAAAACCCTCCGCCGCTTGATTGAGTTCTGCCAATCGCTTGGCGGAATCACATTGGCCTTCCGGAACACATACGATGCTCCAGCCATTCACTACCGCTTTATTATCGGCGCACTTTTCTCCTTCAACGGAGTGTGGCATTCCGGCAGACGTGGGTATCAATGCGCGGACTTCGCGACATTCGAATGCGCCGCCGCCGCGCAACGCCTGTTCACGGTCGGCGGCTTCTCTCAGCGCACCATCATTTGGGGCGGGTCGTTGACAGGCAGAGATCAACAGGACCGAACATAAGCTGAGAACAAACAGGGCATGAGTCTTTCGCATGGGTCTCCTCCAATGGGAGGGTGGTGAGTTAATGGCCGACAATCGTGCCGGTTCGAGCCTTTGGCAGGCGCGAGGTTATAATGAGAACTAAATAGATGCAATCATTTTAGCGAGGAGTATTAATGAGTTTCGACACGGTTTCGCAGTTATCTGAAAAGGTCAGTTTCAAAGGCCGCATTCTTTTCTTAACCGAAGACACTTCGCTTATCCGGCAACAGCTCGAGGCGCAAGGTGACGAACGCGAGCGAATTGAAGCTCAACTCGCCGCGCGCCTGACCAACGATGATTTACCGTTGCTGAGCAACATTTCGACGGACGAAATCACGCCGGGTTGGGTCTGCTTTTACTACGACGAAACGCTTGGCCAATATGTTTACGTCGGCATGCGCGAAGGCGCGGTCAAGAAAGACGAAGTGAAGCAGGGCGGTTTTGCCGTCGTCGTTTCCGGTTTGTCCAAAGGCTGTGGCTCATCTCGCGAAACTGCGCCGTACGCCGAAAAGTGGGCCGGCATTCAACTGGTCATAGCGAAAAGCATCGAAAAAATTTACGGACAAAACTCGCAAAACATCGGGCTGCTGACCGCGAACGATTTTGGCCTGGTCCAGCGCATACGCAAGGGCGAAGAAATTCCGCTAAGCGAATTTACTGACGGCCTCGATCCCATTGCGAAAGCTATTGTCGAGCACGGTGGCTTGTTCAATTACAACAAAGCACGGCTCACCGGCGAGGTTTCACCGCCTCCTTTGGAAACAAAAGCGCGGCCGATGACGATCGTCGAAAAGATCATCGCGCGTCATGCGTTTGTGACTGCCGGCAAAGTTGGCGTCGCGGCAGTGAAGCCCGGCGACGCTTTGTTTGCGGTTGCCGACGTGCGTTTTTCGCATGAGTATGTAACGCCGATGGCCGAGTCGTTGTTGAAGCAGGCGCTGGGCCCTGACGCGCGGGTAACGGAGCCAGAATCCGTTTTCGCGTTTCGCGATCATCTGACTTTTCTTGGCAGCGTGATGTCGCAAAAGCATCGGGAGATGGGGCTGCTGGAAAAAGCCGAAGGCCTGGCGACGACCCAGGAAGATTTCACTACGAAGCAAGGCATTCGCCTTTACGGCGAAAATCCTGAAGGCGGCTCGGAAGCAATTTGCCATAATGCCGTCGTCGAAGATCTCGCCTTGCCCGGTCAGATTGTGATCGGCACGGATTCGCATACCTGCATGGCAGGCGTGCTCGGTTGTTTTGCTTTCGGCGTCGGTTCGACCGACATGGCGAATGCCTGGTACGCGAAAGACATTCGCATTCGCGTGCCGGAAACTGTGCGCTACGTTCTAAAAGGACGAAAGCGCGCTGACGTTGCCGCGAAAGATGTGATGCTTTACATCCTCGCAAGTGAGTACATGAAGACGAGCAAAGGCATCGCCAAAGTTCTGGAGTTTGCCGGCGAGGACTTACGGAACTGGTCCATGGACGAACGCGCGACGTTGACGAACATGTCGGTTGAAGCGGGCGGTACGACCGGAATCATTGAGCCGGATGAAGTGACGCTCGCTTACATTGTGAAGATGCGCGGACTTGATGCGGATGAAGTTCGCAAGGGTTTTACTTACAGTGACCCGGACGCGGAATACGCGGCGGTGTTTGAAATCAATCTAGATGAGATTCGGCCGATGGTGGCGACGCCCGGCGATCCACGCAACGGTATCCCCATCGACCAACTGCCGGCGGACGTGAAGATTGATGCCGCTTATGGTGGCAGTTGCACTGGCGGCAAGATGGCGGACATGGATATGTATGCCGAGGTTTTGCAGAACGCACTGGATCAGGGCAAGCGCGTCGCCCCTGGCGTTCATCTGTATCTGCAGTTTGGTTCACAAAAAATCAAACAGTACGCCCGCGCCAAGGGTTACATCGAAATCTTTGAACGCGCCGGCGCCGAGTTGATCGATCCTTCATGCGGCGCATGCATTAATGCCGGCCCCGGCGCCTCGCCAAACGCCGAAACAGTTACCGTCAGTGCACAGAACAGAAACTTCCCCGGCCGCAGTGGCCCTGGCAAACTTTATCTCGCCTCACCTTACGTCGTTGCCGCATCCGCGATCGCCGGCAAGATCGTCGAGCCGTTTGAGTTTCTGCGAGAGCGGGAGGCGGAGTTGGTCGAAGCCTGATAAACCGTACATTATTGGCTGTGTCCGGCAGCTCGGCTCTGCCGTCTGATGGACGGAAGGTCTCTGACCTTCCGAGAGCCTTTAAACTTTCTTCGGGGCTGAGCCCCTAATCAGGGCGCAGCCCCGTTAGTCTTGTCAACGGTAACGGTGGGGCATAGCCGCCACCGCACCTCAGACGGCAAAGCCGCGAACGCGAAGACTTTGCTACAGTCCGTTTCGCTTCGCTTATGGCAATAAGACCAATCGTTGATTATCCCGCCGCCGTGCTATTGGAACCCGGCGAGCCGGTTGTCAGTTTCAATTCTGAACTCGAACAGTTGACGCGCGACATGTTCGAAACTATGTATGACGCGCGCGGCGTCGGTCTGGCTGCGCAACAGATTGGTCTGCCGCTGCGTTTGTTTGTGATGGACTGCGACGGCATAAAGCTGGTGGCGGCAAACCCGGAGATTATTTCGGTTGAAGGCGAACAGGATGGCGAGGAAGGCTGTCTCTCGGTCGGCGCCATTCATGCCGATCTCAAACGGGCTGCTGCAGTGAAGCTGCGAGCGCAGGATCTTTCAGGAGAGTTTTTTGAAAAAGAAGCTACTGGCCTCGCCGCACGTTGTTTCCTGCACGAAACCGATCACAATGACGGCATTCTTTTTATCCGCCACCTCAGTCCCCTGCGCCGAGAGTTGCTCACTCGGAAGTTTCGCAAACTGAAGAAAAACGCTGAAGATTAAGGTCAGACCTCGAACTCATTACGCAAAGCGCCAACGGCGCTTCTCTTGCAAATCGGGCTGCGAGGGAACCTGGTCCATCGCAGCCCGAATTGTGAATGGCCACTCAAGTTGATATTACGGCGTGACTGCCGGTGAAGCTTTAGTCGCTGGCGTATGAGTCATCATCGGTGATTGTTTCATTGCGGGCGAAGCGGCCGTCGCCGGTGAAGCCATCATCGCAGGCGACGCGGAGGCCATCGGTGCCATTACGCGCACCGACGCGCCCGCAACCAATTTCCATTCACCGTTGCGCCTGGAAAAAGTGTCGATGAATCTGTATTCGCCACTTATATCCATCGCCTTGCCATCGGGCATCTTGTACTTGCCGTTACGCACAGTGCTGTGACCAAACACAAATGCCGAGTCAGCGTCGAGCACCGTCACCGCAAGATCGGAAACCGCCCATGAGTCGGCAGTCAAGGCACCGTTTTGCGTGTCCTTCACGTCCTGGGCCTTATTTCCTACGCTACCGTCCGGGTATATGAAAACCGCATCGT
>JBDTTW010000347.1:0-6458 GCA_039930405.1 bacterium | reverse complement strand
GCTTCAAGTTTGCTGTCGACCTTCGCTGCCAGCCAGACGATCTCATTTTCATTCGTGTAGCTGGGGCCGGCAAAGGCGTGGGCGACAACACAGCTTTCTTCGTCAAATTGCTTGAGCTCGGCGCGGAAGGCAGCGCCGTGCGCAGTATGAAACACCTGCGGCAGTTTCATAGCTTGCGGATCAATTTCCAGGCGCGCCGCAATTTCTTCCGCGGGTGCGCCTTTGTAATCGGCGGCAAAAGAGGCGTAGTCGAACAGAACTTTCGGGACGCGCTGATAGTTGAATGCTTGCAGCACATCCCGCAAGGGCAGGCTGGCTATGCTCCGGTAGTGGCGGGCTACGGTTTGCGGCGCGCGCTGCAAAGCCGCCGACATTAGGTCCGCTACCACTAAGGCCCTAGGTTCACGCAGCGCGTCCAAACGAAAGCGACTGCGAACGAAGTCTCGCCAGGCGCGCGAACCGCGTTGCGTATCAATCGTCTCACCGTCCCAGTTAATAATTTCCTGCACGTGCAAACTTCGTAGAATAGCTTCGACGTCCGCGGGCTCCCGATTGAGGCGCCTGGCCCAGGCGGTAAACGACGCGGTGCGCTGCCCCGCTTGCAAACCTTCCGAAAGCAAGCGAATCAATGCATTTCGATCACCCGGCTCCGGCGCTACATTCTCAAGCGCCGAGGTAAAATAGTGATTCAGCCGCCCGCCTAGCAGTTCATCCACGTACAAGCGCTCGCAGTCGAAGTAGGAGTTGAGCGCCAGATGTTTCTCCCGAGCCGCCTGCAGCATTGCATTAATCAAAAACGGACTGCCTTCGAATTGTTGCGCGAGCAGGTCACGAGATTCATCGCTTAGGGAAACGCCTTCACGGCGGGCCACGGACGCGACCAGTTGTCGCGCTTCAGCTTCAACTAACGACTCGAGGCGAACTTTCTCGAGCGTGCCGTAATCAACGCCGGCTTTTGCGACTTCGCGAATAATCTCTCGGCGCAAACCAGCCAGCACGAACGGGGGCGAGCCCGCCAGGGCCTTGATAATTTCGCCGGCAAACGGCACTTGCTCGTTCTCGTAGCCAGCAAGTTTGACAGCGTCGAACAAAACGTAAGGTTTGGGATTTCCAGGCGGCACTCGCCGCGGCGCGTTGAAACAGAAGCGGACCAGCTCGCGTTCATCGCTACTGAATCGCTGTTTGTTGTAGGCGCTAACGAGCTCGTCAATCCAATCAAGGTCCGCAGCCGGCGCCAGTTGGACCAGATCATTCATGGTCAACGCTGCTTGCGCCAGCGCTGGTTCGTTGCGGCTAAAAGCGATGTACTGCGCCAGAAATGCGTTGAGAAATTCAATGCCGGCGCTGACGGCAGTAGTGTCGTTTGCAGGCAATGAAAAGTAGATGGGGACGGCATCGCTCTGAGCGTTGAACAATCGGTCGTAAGCCTGGCGTAGCAGTTCGGAAACTCCGGCGAGCGGCGCCAGCAAAATAAGCAGTCCACCCCCGTCGCGCGCAGAGCCTGCGTGCGCGACCAGTTGCTCGAGTTCGGCACTGCGGCCAACAAACTCTGCGACCTTAATGCGGCCGAGAATCCGCCGCGCCGGCTGTGATTTGGGTGGCTGTGGTCTGGGACTCATCTGTTGGCCGGTGCGCTGTTCAAGTTTTCGACGTAATACTCAACCCGGTTCTTGCCCCGATGCTTGGCGCGGTAGAGAGCGCGGTCCGCCGTCGCGATCACTCTCTCGGCCGTATCAATGTCGCGTGCAAACGTCGAGATGCCGACGCTAATGCTGACCACGCCCAACGGCTGCGACTTGCCGTAGGGAAAAACTGTTTCCGCAACTCGTTGGCGCATGCGCTCGGCGATTACCCCGGCTTCGGTCAGCGACGTCTGCGGCAGCAGAATGCAAAACTCTTCACCGCCATAGCGACAGGCGACGTCCGCGGAGCGCAGGGCGGCCTTAAGGCAATGGGCCGTGATCTTCAAAGCCGCATCACCGGCTTGGTGGCCGTTCAGATCGTTGTATTTCTTGAAGTCGTCGATGTCGATCATCAAACAGCTCATCGAATAGTTGTAGCGCACTGAACGGTTAAGCTCTTCAGTCAAACGCTCTTCCAGGTAACGGCGATTGAGCAATCCGGTGAGCGGATCGGTAATCGACATCAACTGGAACTGAGTAGCACGGACCTGCCATTCAGCACGTTCGAGTGCAATCGCAATCTGCGGCCCAACCAGATCGAGCAAACTCAAATCCACATCATCAAACGCTTTGCCGGTCGTTTTGTCGGTCAGATTCAGCACGCCAATCTTGCGACCGCGCATGCTGATGGGATAACTGATGAACGATCCGGTTTTGTAATCGCGTTTCTGATCGACCGCGAACGCCCCGCTCGCGGCATTTGCCACGACCATTGGTTCTCCCGATTCGATTACCTGACCGGCGATGCCCTCGCCGAGCCGGGCGCGACCTACCTGCTCTTTGAGGACCGGCAATCCTATGGCCGCCTTCAAGACAAGTTCGTTTGCGTCTTCGTCGAGCACCATTAACGAAGCGCGTTCGGCGCCGAGCAGGCTTTTCGCGTGCGTCAATATGGCCCCGTAAGTTTGTTCCGGCTTGTCGGAACTAATGCGCTCGAGGAAGTGTTTCAACGATTCAGCAAGATCGGTACGATGTTGTAATTCACCGCGCAGGCGTTCCACTTCACCTTGCAGATCCGGTTGCGTTTCGGCCGGAAGCAAAATATGGGGTTGCTTTGCCGGAGCAACCATTTCGGTTTCCGTTTGGCTGGTTGAGTCTTTGTTTGGTTCGCTGGCTGCTGCAATCGTTTCGAACGCGCGCAAACTTGAAAAACCTTGTGCGGCTTTTTCCACCCGTGCAGACAACTGCGTCAGGCGCTGTTGTTCAGCAAAGATCACGTTTTCGAACGGCGCGCTATCGAGTAATTCATTCAACTCGCCTTCGCGAAAGCGCTCAGCCAGCGAACGATAGTCAGCGCCGCTCACAAAAGCGCGGCCGCCGATAACGGCAAGATTCGATTCGCCGCCGATTTCAACCGGCATGGTAAAACACTCCAGTCCGGCGTGGCATTTGTAATGGACCACTGAGCCGGCGCTCAGGGCGCGGCGGTGTGCGTCGCCGCAATAGGGATCGCAAAGGCGGACCAGCTCTGGCGATGTTTGGAACGCGCGACAGATCGAATTGTTGTTTGAGATTGCGATGGCCGGCGGTTGTCGCCCGTCGACCAGCAACAGCGACAGCCCGTTCGCACTTGCCAGTTTGTCCTGGACCTCAAGCCATCCGGCCGCTGCATCCTCGGGATGTTCCTGAAGAATTTCGGGCGGCCCCACCGGAGCGGCCGTGGGCGCTTTGGCTACAGCTCGTTTTGCACGAGTCTCTGGTTTGCGACGTGGCATGCGATTAGGCAACAATTCTCTGCGCAGGACCGATCAGGCGCTTTTTAGTCAGTATAAGTTCGTGATTTGCTCGTTCAAAACAACGCTTCCACAAAGGTGCGGGCAGCTGACACGCCCTGAACGCTTCTTAACAGAACAACTTGCCCTATTGATAAACGACTAATAGCAAACGCTTTTCATGCGTTTAAGACGTTGTTACGCAAAGATTTGAGCGGATTTGAGGTGCTGCTAGTTATTGACTTGCTTTGGCGGCCTCGAGGCCCGGAGCAGCGCCTGGCGCGACCCTTTCAATAAGAGGTTGGTCAGGACTGATGCGAATGCAGGCAGCGAAGTGGTTTGGCTTGATTTCAACCAGCGGCGGTACGACTTGTTTGCACGCCTCAATCACGTAAGGACAGCGGGTGTGAAAGCGGCAGCCCGTTGGCGGATTGATGGGCGACGGCACCTCGCCTTCGAGCACGATACGTTGCCGCGTCGCTTCCACCACTGGGTCCGGCACCGGCACGGCGGAAATGAGCGCCTTCGTATAGGGCATTAGAGGATCAGCATAAATGGCTTTGGCGTCGGCTAGCTCGACAAGTTTTCCGAGGTACATAACCGCCACGCGATCCGATACATGGCGAATGGCGCGCAGGTCGTGGGAAATGAAGAGGTAAGTCAGGTTCTTTTGACGTTGCAGTTTTTCCAGCAGATTCATGATCTGCGCCTGAATGGAAACATCCAGGGCCGATATCGGCTCATCCGCAACAATGAAATCGGGATCGACTGCCAACGCGCGCGCGATACCGATGCGTTGCCGCTGGCCTCCTGAAAATTCATGCGGATAACGTTTGATAAAGCGTTTGCTCAAACCGACCGTTTCCAAAAGCTCTTGTACTCGTTGTTCTGCTTCCCTACCTTTGGCAATGCGAAATGTATCAAGGGGCTCGCCTACGATCTGGCCGACCGTCATGCGTGGGTTGAGTGAGGCGTATGGATCTTGAAAAATTATTTGGAGATGACGGCGATGCTTGCGCAGTTCGCGCGTGGACAGGTGGGCCAAATCGTTGTTGCGAAAAAGAACCTGCCCGGAAGTTGGTTCGACTAAACGCAGAATCGCGCGGCCAAGCGTCGATTTGCCACAACCCGATTCACCAACCAGGCCCAGCGTCTCACCGGTATAAATGTCGATTGTGACACCGTCCACTGCCTTGACGCTGCGGCCTCCCGCTAGGGGAAAATAAACCTTCAAATCCCGGATAGCGATCAGCGGATCGCCATGCCCGCTTTCAATTGGCGGCGGCATTTTCGCAACGGCGTCGAGCTTTGTTTCCTGGCTACTCATATTTTGATTCGTGGCTGCCACAGAGCAGTTCAGAGTACAAGCTTTAGCTTGCGGTTTCGTCGCCACTCAGCAGCAAGCTAAAGATTGGACTGTGAACTGCTTGCTCTTACCTCAACCCGCGACTCTTCGTAAACGTCGTGCGCGAAGTGGCACAACGAGCGATGATCAGCGGTCAACTGCACAAACGGCGGAAACTCGCGATGGCAAATCTCCTGGACTCGATCGCAGCGCGCCGCAAAGGGACATCCCGGCGGCAAGTGCGCCACGTCCGGAGGCAATCCCGGAATCTGATACAGCTCGCCCTGTTCCGCAGTTGGATCCGGAACCGAGCGCAGCAATCCTTTCGTATAAGGATTTCCGGAGGTGGCGAACAACTCCTTGGTCGGCGCCTGCTCAAAAACCTTTCCGGCATACATCACGAGTAAATGGTCGGTCATGCCGGCGACGATGCCGAGGTCGTGCGTAATCAAAATCACGCTGGTACCAGTCGCTTGTTTCAGTCGCTTTATCAACTCCAGAATCTGCGCCTGAATCGTAACGTCAAGGGCGGTGGTGGGTTCGTCGGCAATCAACAACTCGGGTTCGCAAGAGAGCGCCATGGCAATCATCACGCGCTGTCGCATGCCGCCCGAGAATTCATGCGGGTAGTTATCGGCGCGCGCGCGCGCATCAGGGATGCCGACAGTCTCCAGCATTTGTACGGCGTGTTCGTAAGCTTGTTGTTTAGTGTGGCCGAGGTGCAGCCGGGTCATCTCCATCAACTGCCGCGACACCTTCATGAAAGGATTCAACGAGGTCATTGGATCCTGGAAGATCATGGCAATGCGACGGCCGCGAATCTGGCGGATGGCTTCATTGCTAAGCGTTAACAGGTTTTCTCCGTCAAAGATGACTTCGCCGGAAACGATCTTGCCTGGCGGTGTGGGCACAAGGCGAATGATGGAGAGATTTGTGACTGACTTGCCGGAGCCTGATTCACCGACTATGCCCAGCGTCTCGCCGCGCTTCAGTTGAAACGAGATGCCGTCAACAGCCTTGACGATCCCGTCTTCGGTGTCGAAGTAGGTACGCAGTTCAGTGACTTCCAGCAGGTTTCCGTTATCCATCTCAGTTAGTGGCATAGGCTTTAGCCTGTGCTCTTCCGCAGCCGTTCTTTTTCCCAGTCAACACAGGCTAAGGTCTGTGCTACTAGACCTTGCGCATCTGCGGATCGAGGGCATCGCGCAGTCCATCACCCAAAAAATTTAGCGAAAACAAAGTCAGTGCCATCGTCAACCCCGGGAAAATCAGTTGCCAGGGAAAGATCGCAATGTTCTGAATTCCATCGGCCGCCAAACTACCCCACGAAGCCAGCGGCGGCTGCACTCCAAACCCCAGATAAGAAAGAAACGCTTCGCTAAGCATCACCGTGGGAATAGTGAGCGTTGCATAAACGATAACCGGTCCCAAAGTATTCGGAACGATGTGCCGAAAGATAATGCGCGTGGTGGACACTCCGGTCGCGCGCGCTGCCAACACGAATTCCTGGTTCTTCAACGAAAGCACCTGGCCACGAACGATGCGCGCCATAGTGAGCCAGGAAACGGAACCGAGAGCGATGAACAACAGGACCAACTGCCCGACCGCGGTGCTGCTGCGAAACATCGCCAACAAGACAATCACCAAAATGATGTAGGGCAACGAGTACAAAATATCGACGAAGCGCATCATCAGATTGTCGACGCGCCCGCCCAGATA
>JBDTTW010000346.1:0-2009 GCA_039930405.1 bacterium | reverse complement strand
TCCTGGTAACTCAACTCCTCAATGTCCCGAAGAATGACGCAGGTGCGCAAATCGGCCGAAAGTTTGTCGATGCCTGCCTGAACCTGCGCGCCGAGCTCGCGGCGTTCCATTTCCTGTTGCACCGATCGCGAAGAGTTATGAAGGTGATACGTGTGATCGGCGAGATCATCGGCTTGATTGTCGTGCGGAGTTCGCTGTCGCTTTCGATAGTCATCGATGATCAGGTTACGTGCCAACCTCATCAACCAGTTTTGCAAATCGCCCTGGCGCGCATCGTATTGATCGAGCGACCGGTAAACTCTGACAAAAACTTCCTGTGTCAAATCTTCAGCGGTATCTGCGCGGGACGTAAACCGGTAAGCCAGATTGTAAATTCGGCGGGAGTAGTCATGCACAATTTGCTCCCAGGCCGCGCCGTCACCGGCGCGACACTTGCGAACCAAATCGGCTCCTTCGTTGGCAGCCAAAACTCGTGCAGCCCTCACTTTGTTCCTGCTCCGCCTAACCAGGTTGCTATTCTGTTCTGCCGCGCGCCCATCTGCAACCCTCTCAGTCAGCGCCACATACGACGCTCCGAAAGGGAAAGTTCCCCGGGGACCGCTTTGTAACCAGGTAACAGGGACTTTAGGCGGTATCGGCTTGGCGGAAGAAGCCGGGCTAAAGCCCATTCCACTGGAGAATTCGCCGTCGATCTGGCTCTTTCTTGCTCGACACGCTGCAAATGTTGTAGCCTTCCCGCTCAGCCCAATATCTTGTGGTTCATTCCCGGCGAGTAACAATATTACTAACCCATTGAAATCCAACACGCGGAAATATTTCGAATTTGCAGCACTTTGCCTCCTGGCTGTCGCCATTATCTGGTGGTTTGGCAGGAAGCTCGATTGGTCGGAAGTGCGGCGTTCGGTGAGTCACGCAAACCCTTATCTGCTGGGGGCGGCTGTGCTGATGATTTCTGTGGCCTATGTCTTTCGCGCGGCGCGCTGGGGGGCTTTGTTGGCGCCACTTGCGAAGGCGAGTCTTAAGAACTTATTCGTAGCGACGACGGTAGGGTTCGGCGCCGTCTTTCTTTTCGGACGAGCAGGTGAAGTTGTGCGCCCGGTGGTCTTGCCGATGCGCGAACCGCGGGTTCGTCCCGCCGCCTCGTTCGTCACGATCATGATCGAGCGAATCTACGATTGCATCGCAGTCGTCGTGCTGTTTTCGGTGAACCTCTTATGGTTTAGGCCGCCGATAAATGACGCGGGAAGTCTCTTGCGCATACGCGTCGTCGGCGCGGGGCTGCTGGTAGCTGCGATTGCCGGCGTCTTTGGTCTGACGAAATTCAGGAAACATTCCGAAGGCGCAATCGCCGGACTGAAACCGTTTCTCGAGAGACGACGCTTTGTGCCGGCAGCGGTAACCAAGGCGGTTGTAAGCATTCTGGAACAACTCGCCAAGGCGCTGCGGGTGCTTGTTGATGCGCGTGAACTGACAATCACCGTTGGCTGGACAGCGATGGTCTGGTTGGGCATTGCGTTCGCCAACCTGTTGGTCTTGCGCGCTTTCGGTTTGCCATTCGGAATCACCGAAACGATTTTTGTGCTTGGCTGGTCGTTGGTTGGTTCGCTGGTGCCGACGCCGGGTGGCGCGGCCGGCGCTTTTCATGCGGCAACCGCGGCCGGTCTGCTTTTCCTCGGCGTAACAAAAGAGACGGCGGCTGCAATCTCAATCGTCCTGCATCTGGTTGATTTTGGTCCAGCGGTGATTTTCGGCTTTCTCTATTTTATACGCGGCGACATCAACCTTTCACGACTGCGCTCGCTGACTTCAGCCGACGCGGTCGAGCACGCGGTTGAGGACGAGCCGATAACCGACGACGTTTTCGGCCAAGCTAATTTGGGGACGGCAACTGTCAGGGATTGAAGTAATCGACTTTGAAATCCGCCTTAGAGGGATAACGCGATGAAATGTCCATTCTGCGGTCATCTGGAAGACAAGGTGGTTGACTCGCGTGAGTCGCGCGAGGGTGA
>JBDTTW010000345.1:0-2712 GCA_039930405.1 bacterium | reverse complement strand
CCGACCCGGACGTGCCGCGCGACATGCTACACGCCTTTCGCACTCTGATTCCGCAACACGGCATGGGCTTTCGTCACGGCGAGGAGAATTCTGACGCGCACATCAAAGCGACGCTGGTGGGTTCGTCGGTGACAGTTCCCTTCAAAGACGGCAAGCTTTTGCTGGGACGCTGGCAGGGAATATTTCTGTGTGAGTTTGACGGCGCGCGCGCGCGGCAAGTAATCATGATGGTTCGCTGAGGAGGAGTGGCTCATTTTTTCATTAGAACTCCTGCGGCCAAACCAATACGAATCGTCGCGGCCTTTGAGACAGTTGCGACTAATTTGTTCTTCGGCTCTGCCGTGCTCCTTGCGGTAAGGCTCTGCCTTACAGCAGATGAACATTCCTATTTCTTTTTCGAGGCTGGGCCTCGGAATGAGAGAGGCAGAGCCTCACACGTATTAGAAAGCGTTCCGGTAAGGCTGAGCCTTACCGCACGGAGGGCGGCAGAGCCGCTAAATTTTGCCCGCAAGAACTGGAATGCTTTTGGCAAAATCATTACTTGTTGCATTAACGCTGTTAACTGGTGCGTCCTATGCACAAAGCTTGCCGGCTGATGCGACGGTTGAATCTCTTCCGGCTAACCTCAACATTGAATCTTCCTACGACGCTGCCAAAGACAAGACAACGGTTCGGCTCGCGCCGCTGCAGATCTCCGGAGAGAACGGCAAGTATCGCAGTCTGCAAATGGCGCCAGCGTTTAGTTACCCGGGCAAGGAACCGCGCCCACCGGAAATCATCGACTTTGAATTGCGAACCGTCGTCAAAGGCAGACTGGATTCCGACCTCTATGTGTTGTTTGTGATCGACGGCGAGAAAGTATTCTTGAGTTCGAATCGCTGGGCCATCAAGCGTCCCGTGCCAGGGCGGGTCTGGCTGGGAGAACGCCTCGTCTTTCGTATGCCTTACGAAACGTTTGTGAAGGTAACTAAGGCTAAGACTTTTCAGATCAGGTTTGACGACGTCAGGTTCTCATTGAACGAAGAGCATTTGCGCGTGCTGCGCGCGTTTGGCGACTACATGCAACCGCGCCTTAATCCTCGCTAAGATCCTTCATCACTTCCGCAAATTTTTCTACATCCGCGCGCGTACGCTCCAGCGCTCGGCGACTATCAAGATAGGCCGTCCAAACCGGAGTCTGCGTCAACGCCTTGGTTGTGTCTTCGTCGAGCGTCTGGGCCATCAGCGCGATCAGGTCGCTGACCACGCGAGTATGGTCCAATAATGATTGGATGATGGAATATGCCAGGCGCGCCTGAGGGGAATCGATATCTTTGGGTGCACCACCTTGAGCTTCGTTTTCATCAGCCATGGGGCAACTCGATTTGGTCGTACGGCTCTGCCGTCTGATGTGCGGTGGCGGCTATGCCCCACCGTAGCAATTCATGAATGTATTTCGCGCTATGCCCGAGTTTAGGGGCGTAGCCCCAAGAAAACTTAACAGCCAATCGGAAGGTCAGAGACCTTCCGCACATCAGACGGCAAAGCCGTTCCAACCATCCACATCCTAGTTTGCAGTCATACCTACGAAAGGAAGCGCTACGACTTCTGCAGAGAATTCCTGAGCGCCGGTTATCACTTTCACGGCAGTCTTGGCCGCGATGTAGTCGTATTTCAAATAGGCCAACGCAATGGTCCGCTGCAGTTTCGGTGAATCTGTCACTGAAGTTATCCGGCCAATCTCTTTTCCGTCTGCTGAATTAACAACAGCGCCGGCGCTGATTGCGACTGTTCCGTCGAACACTAGACCTGACAACTTCTTTGCGACGTGCCCGCGATACTTGATGCGGGCAATGATCTCCTGACCAATGTAACAACCCTTGGTGTAACTAACCGCGTCATCCAGATTCGTTTCAGTGACGACGTTCGTGTCATCCATGTCGATTCCGTAACTCGGCAGCCCAGCTTCAATTCGTAGAATCTCGAGCGCGTCATAACCAACGGGAACCGCGCCGGCTTGTTGCAATGCATGCCACAAACTGAACGCGTGAGCGTTGGTAACAATCAAGTCGTAGCCGTCTTCACTTGTGTGCGAAGCGTGGATGATTGTCACGTCCGCAGTTGTCTCAGTTTGCTGCCAAGTAATTTGCTGCACCGCTTGCGCCGCAGAAACCCCTGCCTCGCCCAGCACTGATCCGACGATGCTTGCCGCTTTCTTACCTTGCACCGACAACATCGCCGTTTCGCTCGTTAGGTCTTTCACGCTAAAGTCGCCGGCCAGCGTGAAGCGCTCGATAGTTTTGAGGACTTTTTCATGGGTCGCCGCTTCCGTGTCGATCAGAAAAGCAGGAGAGATTTTCTTGTCAGTGGCCTCGTCCGGCAAACGAATTACGCGAACAGCGGCTATTAGCCTGCCCTGCACATTTGGAAACGCTGCCGGCATCCAACTGCCCACCTCAAGCGTCTTCATGTCGTTAGTAATCAAGCCATTGAGAAACTGCACTGCCTCGGAGCCGCTCACCAGCAAGCGGCCGCGCGAAGAAAGATCAATCAAACCGGCGCCACCTTCGCGCACCGCGGCATACTCCTGCGCGACATCGCCATACGAAGCGGGCACGGACCAGCCATCGCGCTCGACCATGGATGCGCCGAGTCGCGCATGCGTTTCGTCAAGCGCTAGATGTCGAATGGCAATCTCCGTTGCTTCAGTCATAGAGTGAGACTCTTCTTGCG
>JBDTTW010000344.1:0-4924 GCA_039930405.1 bacterium | reverse complement strand
CTCGAATCATACACCCCAAAGAACGCAGTTCACCATGGGAACTTGCGAGAGAGAAATAAGTGGCAAAGTACAACAAGAAACGCGCGCGCGAATTGCAGCACGATAAATTCCGCGATACGGCGGGAAAAGTTTTTGACCGTGTGACGGATCGGCTGGAAGGCCGCGGCCAGGCTCTCCTTTATGGAATAGTAGGCGCCATTGTCCTGGCAGTGCTGGTTGGTTTCTGGCTGAACTGGCGCCATCGCAAAGCAGATGAAGCGCAACGCGCTCTGGGCCGGGCTATCGCCATTGCCAGTGCCCCGGTTTCCAACCCGCTGACTCCTCCACCCGTCGCGCCGAGCGGGCCGACGTTCAGCAGCCAGCAAGAGCGCGCGCAAAAAGCGATTGAGGAGTTTCAAAAAGTTGCTGCCAAGTATGGCGACCCCTACCGTGCCGAAGCGGGCTATTTCATTGCCGCGAATTTGCTCTACAGCGATCGCGAGAGGGGATTGACTGAACTGACGCAGATGACCAGGAGCGACGTTCCCGAGGTTTCAGTTTTGTCGACTTTCGCCTTGGCCCAGGCAAAAGAAGCGGACGCTAAGTATGATGAAGCGGCGCAGCTCTACGTTCAAATTGCGCAAAAGAACAGCCCGGTGATTACTCCTGAGACTGCGAATCTAAGTTTGGCTGCCGTCTACGAAAAGCAGGGCAAGAGAAAGGAAGCCGCAGATTTGTTGTTCAATATTGTCGAGCCCTCGCGCAAAGCGAAAGACAGCGACGGGCTGCCGTTGCCCGCATCCGGGGCGGCTCGCGAAGCGAGTACAAAACTGGAAAAACTCGATCCTGATCGTTACGCCAAACTGACTCCAGAGGTGCCGGCTTCGGATCTTCCGTTCTAACACTTTCTCTCTTCAGATCTTTCCAACCGCGAAAGCTAAGGCTGACAGCGAATGGACAACCTGACTCATTCCCTGGTTGGACTCGCTGCCGCAAAAGCAGGTCTGGAAAAACTTTCGCCGGGCGCCACCGTGTTGTGTGTGCTGGCCGCGAACTCGCCTGATGCCGACATCGTAACGCTGGTCGGCGGGCGCTGGATCTACCTCCAAAATCATCGCGGCATTACCCATTCAATTATCGGAACGATTGCACTGGCGCTGGCGCTGCCGCTGGTCTTTCATGCCATTGGCTGGTTAATTGCCCGGTTGCGAAGTCGCAAGCCAGTAACGCGGCTGCGCGGACTAATGATCGCTTCCATAGTGGTGACAGCGACGCACCCGTTGCTGGATTGGACCAATAATTACGGCGTCCGGTTGCTCTTGCCGTGGAACTCCCGTTGGTTCTATGGCGATTTGGTTTTCATCATGGACCCGGTCTTCTGGCTTGTCCTTGGCGGTGCTGCTTTTCTGGTCGCAGCAAGGACGAGGATTAAGGTAGCGGCTTGGATCGTAATCGCTGCAATTACGAGCACGCTGGTTTTCTTCGGGCCGGTTGGTCGCGGGGGCCTGGCGAACGCGTTGCCGCTGCGGATTATCTGGATAACCGCATTGGTTGGGCTTGTAGTTCTCTATACGAGAGAGGTGGGTCCACGCTGGGGCGCAAAAATACCGCGCGTTGCGCTCGCGATAATCGTTGTTTACGTCGCCGGTTTGTTTGCTGTTCACGCATTGGCCCTGCGCCGCCTTTCGGGAGTGGCAACTGAGCTTACTAAAACTAACAACGAGCAAGTGGTGGCGCTGGCGGCAATGCCTACGCTGGCCAATCCGCTTCGTTGGATATGCATCGTGGCCACGGAGGCTTCAGCCTACCGCTTTGAATTGGCATTGACCGGGACAGCAAAGCCAGCGCGCCTGGTTCGTTATCAGAAACCTAACGAGTTTTCATCTCCGGTAGTTGCGCGCGCCGAGGCAGACTATCGCGCGCAAGTGTTTTTGGGCTTCGCAAGATTTCCGGTCGTGCAGGTTGCTGATCCGAACTGCACAACTCAAACGCTCGTTCAGTTTGCTGACTTGCGTTACACTGAACCCGGAAGCACTGGAACATTTTCGTTAGACGTGCCGGTTGAATGCGGCGTCACTCCTGAAGTCGTCAAATGAACGAAGCTGACCAAATCGAAACTTTGAACAGTCTGGCTGAAGTTGCAAACCAGCGCGAACGACCGCGAGCGGGGTCACGACTGGCAAGCGTGCGTGTGTCGCCGGGTTCTTATCTTGCGGCTGCGAGCGTGTTGACGTTTGGCTCAGCGCTGTTGCTGCGATCCGAGCGGGACTTATTCGCGCTCGCGTTAGTTGGCCTGGCCTGGCTGGTAACTCCTTTGATCGCGTGGCGCGATCGCATCGAATTCGATGGCACCGCTCTGTCGCGACGAGGATTTGCGCCGGCTTTGCTGCGGCTGCTTGGCATTGGGCCAAAGAAACTGCGACTCGAGCAGTTTGAAAGAGTCGAGACCCAGGCGGTCCGCACGCTGAAGAAGGGTGGCAAGGTCCGCTATCGCTATCGCACGCAGATCGTCGGCCGCAAGGTTGAGTTCACTTTTGCTTCGGGCGGAAAAAGCTATCGCAATATGGTGCGCCAATTGTTTCCGTTGATTCACGTCGACAAGATGGATTTGAGAACGATAGAGCTGCGCGACTACCTGTGCGACCCCAAAGAACTCGACGCCGAAGTTAATGAACTGCAACTTGCGTCTGCGGATGTTCTCGAAACTGCAACCCCGGATTTCAAACTTGGCGGCAGCAAACGATCAGGTATGGATAGAATTGCCGACCCAGGCGCCGAGCCCGTAATGGAACCTGCTCGCGCGCTCCTTTTGGGGGAACTGGGCAGTAAGCTAAGAGTTGCGGGTAGGCTGGCGGAAGCGCGCGAGGCTTTTCGCCGAGCACTAACAGCCTTGCCGAATGATGGCCGTCTGCTATTTGAGTTTTCTCGCTTGCTGCGCTCTCAAGCAAGCAGCGCCGGCGATGCGAAACTGTTGCAGCGATCACGTGCGGCTTTGCGACTTGCTTCCCAGCGCGCCGCAGCTCAGCCAGGATTGCTGACGTCGATTGGAGAAATCTTTCTTGAGTGGGGCGAACTAAACGCCGCGCGCCGGAATCTTCAGCGGGCCTCAGCCATGGAGCCGCGAAACTTTAAGGCGCGTGTTGGCCTGGCGAATCTTGCGTTGCGCGATGGGAAACTTGCGCATGTGATCAACCAGTATCGCGACGCGAGCATGGCCGCTTCGGATAAAGCATTGGTTGACTACACGCGACGCGAAGCGGATTACTATGCGCAACTCAACGACGACGATGATTATCTTAATTCTGAGCTGCGCCGCATAAACTGGTTACAGCATTCGCTGCGCATCAGGCGGCTTGCCGCGCGGGTTACCAACGCCAGCATTCTGGTGGCGTTGATCGCCGCCTATTTTGATTCGTCCTTTGCGGGCATCTGTTGGTCGCTCGCGACATCATCGTTGTGCGCGTGGGTCCTCAGCCTGTTTGGCATCAAGCTGTTGGGACGGCGCAGCACGCCACGGCTAGTTGAGTGATCAAAACCAATAATCGAAAAGCAAAAAGGTAGAGCCAGGTTGGCTCTACCTTTTTTTGCTTGTACCGCGAAGCGGTTACATAATTTAGCCCAGGGTTGCCGCGTCGCGCGGCTACCCTGGGTAAACAGCAAATGATGCTAATTAACCCCAACGGGGTTATACGGCATCGTGACGAGAAAACAGAGGCGGACACAACCCTTTCAGGGTAGGCCGTCTTCGGCGATTTTGGTCCCAGGGTAGCCGCACGACGCGGCAACCCTGGGCTAAGTTACATAACCGCTTCGCGGTACAGATCACATTCAGACCTGATCAGAATTCTCTAAGTAAGTCTAGCCGGTTACGTTATTTTCGAACGCGTCGGGCTCCGTCCTTCTTTTTTGGCGCTCCGCGATGTTGGTTTCGCTTTTCCCTCGTCGCTTGAGCTGGCTTCACCCGCAGCTGTCGCTGCCTTTGCCTCTGCATTCGACTGTATTGTTCGCGACTGTTGTTCGGATCGAGAGGCCACTGCCTCGGTCTTGATGGGTGCCGGATTCAACAACGCGTCCCAACGGTAACGCGGGCGTTCACGTTGCTCGCCCAAACGCTTGAAGACTAAATCGGTAACGGCATGCGTGATCCAGTTGTGGTAAAACTCGCCGACCGAAGCAAGTTCAGCATCGGGCGCCGGATTCATGAAATCGATCGCATACGGAATGCCATCCTTGATTGCGAACTCGACTGTGTTCAGATCGTATCCGAGCGCGGTGCAAAGCGTTCGCACATCGTTCCTGACGCGATCGGCCAGTTCCGGCGATAGATAGTCCGGATTGTGAATGTATTGTTCGCCCGACAGGTAAGGCTTGCGCGGATCGTAGGCCATAATCATTACTTCTTCCTGGCCCACGCAGTAACAGCGCACAAACTGCTCGAAATCCACGGCCGCCTGCAGGGTCATGCATAACGTTCCCGTCTGATCGTATTCGGCCCACAACTCCTCGAGGGAATTGACCTTCGAAACATTTTTCCAGCCGCCGCCATCGAATGGCTTGAGAAAAGCCGGCATGCCGACGTACTCAACGATCGCCTGCCAGTCGAGCGGAAACTCGAGATTGCGTAAACTCTCGCTGGTAATTCCTTTGATGTAGTCCTTCTGCGGCAGCAGCACCGTTCGCGGCACCGCGACACCAAGCTTGGCCGCCAGCGAGTAATTAAAGAACTTATCGTCAGCGGACCACCAAAACGGGTTGTTGACGATGACCGTACCTTCCAGCGCCATGCGTTTCAGCGTAGCCCGATAAAAAGGCACCTCATGGGAAATGCGGTCGATTACCAGGTCGTAGGCCGGCGGCGCATCATGTTTGATCCCATCCAGCTTGATGTACTCAGCAACAACCTCGCCGTTGCCACGCTCGTTTATGTTCTTGATCAGGGCTTCCG
>JBDTTW010000343.1:0-7295 GCA_039930405.1 bacterium | reverse complement strand
CCTTTGGACCTTCGATTGAGTGATAGTAATCGCCGACCGGCGGCTTAACGATCTTCGGCAGCTTGGCGTTGACTGGTCCACCGGGCAGATTTTCCAGCGCTTGATTGACAATCCGTCGCGACTGCCGCATCTCCTCCAGGCGGACCAGGTAACGATCGTAGGTGTCGCCGTTTTCGCCCAGCGGAATATCAAAATCCATCTCGGCGTAGGCCGCGTACGGTCGCGACTTGCGAATGTCCCAGGCGACCCCCGAACCTCGTAAAGCCGGACCAGACAGGCCAATCGCTACGGCTTCGTCGGCTGAGATTACACCGATGCCAACCGTGCGACTGAGCCAGATGCGATTCTCCGAAAGCACGGTTTCATATTCATCAAGACGCGTGGGAAAGTTGTTAACAAAGCGCTGCACATCTTCGGTAAAGCCATCGTAAGCATCGTTGGGCATGCCGCCGACGCGCCAGGCATGGCAAGTTAAGCGCGCGCCAAACTGTC
This sequence comes from bacterium, assembly GCA_039930405.1. GTDB lineage: Bacteria > Acidobacteriota > Blastocatellia > Pyrinomonadales > Pyrinomonadaceae > PSRF01. Next base: position 6,803 of record JBDTTW010000343.1, on the reverse strand, counting down.
GCTCAAATATTTTGAGTATCTCTTCGCGTTCGCGCAGCGCCCAAAGCAAAACCGTAACTGCGCCGATGTCCAGCGCATGCGTCGCCAGCCACAACAAGTGGGACGCGATGCGATTCAGTTCAGTCAGAATTGTTCTCAGGTAATGCGCGCGCGGCGGCACCGGCAGATTCATCATCTGCTCGACCGTTTCGACCCAAACCAGACCGTTCGATACCGCAGCAATGTAATCCAGACGATCCCAATACGGCGCAATCATCGTGTACATGCGATTCTCGGCGATCTTCTCCATGCCGCGGTGGAGATAGCCAATGTCGCAGTCGAGATCGATGACCGTTTCGCCGTCGAGTTTCAGGATAACGCGCAGCACGCCGTGAGTTGACGGATGCTGCGGCCCCATGTTCAGCACCATCTCGGGGCTGTCGAGGAGCGTTTCCTGTGTTGTCGCGATTTCTACCTGATGCATAAAAATCAGAAGTCAGAATTCAGAACAGAAATCAGAATCTATGCCGCCGCCGGCGCTGGTTCGGACGGGACGTAGCAACCGGTCACCTGCCATGGCTCAATAATCAAACCAATTTCTGTAGCTTCGCCGCTCGAACGCTTTTTTGCCAGCTTGCTGACTATCGCTGTTGCTGCGCTTGCTTTGTTCCAAACGTTTCGTGGTTCCATTGTCTCGGTTAAGACAAACCCTGCCACCTTCGCCGCTTCCGGCGTGTCGAAAACTTTAGCTTCATATTGAACAGCGATCTCTTTTGGCGTCATGGTCGCATTTCCGATTGCCAATTGCCGAATGCCGATTTACTTGCGCTATAGCGCAGGTTTTTCAATCGACAATTGGCAATCGGAAATCGGCAATCATAGTCACTTATCCTTCGGCATGACTTCCTTGCCGGCCTGAAGGATCTCACGCATCATGCGCTCCTGCGGCACAGAAAGTATTTCCAATCCGTAGCCGCGGCGCTGCTCGAGTTGTTCGCGTTGCACTTCAGTCATTACCGGCAGGTGTCTTTGCGTCCAGGCATTCTCGATAAACTCGAGCGGGTAGTCTTTTCTCATTGGGTGCCCTTCCCAATCCGGCGGCAACAGAATCCGGCGCAGGTCGGGATGATTGTTAAAGGTCACGCCAAAAAGATCGTACACCTCGCGCTCCATCCAATTCGCTGCGGGCCAAACGCCGGTCACGCTGTCAACGCTCGCGCCTTCCGCTAGCGCTACCTTCAAGCGCACGCGTTCATTTCGTGCAATCGAAAAAAGGTTGTAGACAACTTCGAGCGGTGCTTCGGCCCGCAGCGGATAATGAACACAGGTGAGATCGGACAGGTAGTTAAAACGCGCGTCCTGATCGTCGCGAAGAAACGTGCACACTGCAACAATGCTCTCGGGCGCAATGCGGACGGCAACCTGACCGAGAAACTCAAGCGGTTCGCTGATGGCGCCGGCAAACCTGCCCTGCAATTTCTTTACTAACTTATTTTCGGAAGCATCGACGGGCTTGGGCCCTTCTTCCTTTTTCTTGACGGGAGCTTTGGGAGCGGCGCCAGCGGGAGCTGCGGCTTTTTCGGCAAGTGATTCTTTTACGGCAGCGACGCGCGACTTTGCCTGCTCAACCAGCGCGGCTTTTTCCGCGTCGGCTCCGGCTAGTTCACCGCCCGCGGGAATCGCCGCAGGCGGCGGCGTGCCAGCCGAATCCCTCGGCACCACCACGCCCGCAGGTTCCTGCGCAGTCTCGTCAGCCCGTTTGCCCGGATCGGGCTTATCGTTGTCTTCGGCCATTAGCTTTTGAGTCTCGCGCTCACACTGTCACTGAAGTGCGATCGGTTCGACATTGATCGCGCCCACGACTTAGGCGAAGTGTTAAATGCTATTGCAAAAGGTCGGCAGAGATGGATTTAAGCATGGCGCTAATTCGCTGTCAACAAACTTGTTTTCGGTCGATCGCAGTTGGTTTGCGTACCGGTCGCGCCAATTGTTTTGGGGTGCTTGGCGACCCTCGTCCAGTAAGTTGCATCATTTGTGGAGCAGGTTACGACAGCCTGCGTTGCGCGACCCCAACTTGACCACACAACCTGCGAAACCCTATCATGTGATGTTTGAAAATGAGGCATTTAGCCGTCTATAGATGAGGGTTACAAGACAATGAAACCAGGAATTCACCCGGAGTATCACGAGATTACAGTAAGTTGCGCGTGCGGCGAGAGCTTTAAGACGCGTTCGACCAAGGGCGGCGACTTGCACGTGGAAATCTGCTCGGCCTGCCACCCGTTTTTTACCGGCAAACAGAAACTGGTCGATACGGCGGGACGCGTAGATCGCTTTAACAAGCGCTACGGCAAGAAAACACCCACCGAAACGACTACGCCAACAGCGTAAACTGATGCTGTTCTGCTGAGGACAAAGTGATTTCGAGACAACACTAGCGAAACTTTAAGATGAGGCGCCGGCTGCGGTTGAGCGTTCAGGCTTTAGCTTGCCTCTTTAAGGGCAACGAAACTAAAGGTTGAACTCCAAACGAGCCGGCGTTAGTGTTTAGTAGGACACTAGAAGTTCAGGTGCTAGCTTTAGTTTGGCGCTGCCAAACCCTCAACCTTAAAGGTTGGACTCTTAACTTCTCGAATTTGATCAAAAGGTAATCACATTGAGCACAAACGAAAGAGATCTAATCGTCGGCGGCCAGGCGGTAATCGAAGGCGTCATGATGCGCACGCCCAACGCCTATGCCATTGCCGTGCGCAAAGCAGATGGAACCATCGTGAACATTGCAGCACGGCTGCCGAAATGGAGCGATAAGTATCCGCTGTTGAAGCTGCCGGTGTTGCGAGGCAGCGCAGTGTTGGTACAGTCGATGGGTCTCGGTATCAAGGCCTTAAACTTTTCCGCCAACGAAGCTTTTGCTGAAGCGCAGGAAGCGGAAGTTGCACAAGTGGGATTCGCTCTAACGCCCGCCGTGATTGAAGGCGAAGGCGATTTCGCCGGAGTCACCGGCGCGGTGCCCGGCTTGTTTCCGGTCCCGACGCAAAAACGATCAAGAGATGAAATGAAAAAGGGTGGCACGACCGCCGCCGCCGGTTCCATCATCTTCGCGTTGATCTTTAACGTCCTGCTGTTCGTCGCCGCTCCGCTGTTGCTAACGAACGCGCTGTTCATTGCTGCCGGTTGGGCGCCGACGCCCGCGGTAACGTCAACCGCAACGAAGGCAACGCAGGCACAGGTGAATGATTCAACCAGCGTCGCGACCGAGAGCGTAGAAAGGCCCTGGTATTCGCGGGCCTGGACGGCGACGAAAACGTATCTTCATCCCGTTCGACCTTCGATTGCTTTCAACTTGGTTGACGGCGTGATTCGCATGTCGTTTTTCCTGATCATGATTTTCAGTTTTTCGCTGCTGAAAGACTTGCGACGGGTGTTCGAGTATCACGGGGCGGAACACAAAACCGTGTTCACCTGGGAACGAGGACTGGCGTTGACGGTCGCAAACGCACGGCCGCAACCTCGTCAGCATCCGCGCTGCGGTACCAGTTTTCTGATGATCGTGATGCTCGTCTCCATCGTGTTGTTTTCAGTCGTCAAGTTTGATTCGTTGATCTACAACTTCCTGGTGCGCATTGCGTTGATTCCGATTGTCGCCGGCCTGTCGTATGAAATCATTCGCGTATCAGCCAAAAAAGAGAGCGGCTGGTTCTTTAAAGTAATCACGCGGCCAGGCGTTTGGCTGCAAAACATCACGACGCAGGAACCCGACGATCAACAACTCGAAGTCGCAATCGAAGCTTTGAAGGAATCGTTAAAGTTAGAGCCGCAACCCGCTGAAGCAGCGTTGATGCCAATGTCCTGAGTTGAATATGCGATAAGCTTCAGCTTGTCGTAGGTTGGAAATGGGAAACTCGACAAACTATTTGTCGAACAAAAGAGATGTTACAGAGACTCGAACAAATAGAAGCACGCTACGAGGAGCTGGCGAATGAACTGTCTGCACCGGAATTGCTGGCGGACCAGGCGGCCTATACCAAGGCGGCCCGGCAACATCGGAACCTGGGCGAGATTGTCGAGAAGTATCATACCTGGAAAACTCTGAATGAAGAGTTGACGGGTGCCCGCGAGTTGCTCGACACCGCCGACGATGACGAGATGCGCGAGATGGCGCGCACCGAAGTCGAAGCACTGCAAAAGAAACTGGAAAAGACCGACACGGAATTGAAAGTGTTGCTGGTTCCTTCTGATCCAAACGACGAGAAGAATGTAATCGTCGAGATTCGCGCCGGCACAGGCGGCGACGAAGCGAGTCTATTCGCCGGCGACATGTTGCGTATGTACAGCCGCTACGCCGAGAAGCAGGGCTGGCGCTTTGAAGTGCTCGATTCTTCGGAAACAGGAATCGGCGGTATCAAAGAAGCCGTCGTCTTGATCGAAGGCGACAAGGTTTATTCAAAGATGAAACACGAATCGGGCGTGCATCGCGTGCAGCGCGTGCCGCAAACCGAAGGCAGCGGACGAATTCACACCTCAGCAATCACGGTGGCGGTGCTGCCCGAAGCTGAAGAAGTTGATGTAAAGATCGATGCCAAGGATTTGCGCATCGATACTTTCTGTTCTTCCGGCCCGGGCGGCCAGTCGGTGAACACAACTTATTCCGCGGTCCGCATCACCCATCTACCGACGAATGTGGTTGTGTCCATGCAGGACGAAAAGTCGCAAATCAAGAATCGCGAGAAAGCGATGCGCGTGTTGCGCGCGCGCCTGCAGGAACTTGAGGAACAAAAGCAGCACGACGCGGTGGCCAGCGAACGCCGTTCAATGGTTGGCTCCGGCGACCGTTCAGAAAAGATCCGCACTTACAACTTCAAGGAAAACCGCGTCACCGACCATCGTATTGGGCTCACGATTCATCAGCTCGACCTGGTGATGGAAGGCAACCTCGACGAAATCATTCAGGCCCTCATTACCCACGACCAGGCTGAGAAGTTAAAAAATGAGGCGGTGGCGGCTTAAGGGTTTCGAGTTCCGAGTTCCGGGTTTCGAGTTATGATGAACTAGAAACTTCAAACTCGAAACTCGAAACTATGTCTTTGACCACCCACGTCGTCATCATTCGTCACGGCCAATCGCAAGGCAACGCTGAAGGTCGCTTTGGCGGCCACACGGACACTCCGCTGTCCGCTCGCGGTCGGAAACAAGCCGAAGCGACCGCCCGCACGCTCGCGTCGGAAAAATTCGATGCCATCTATTCCAGCGACCTGCCGCGAGCGGTCGAAACTGCGACACCGCTCGTCAAGCGAGTCGGTGTAGAGCTCGAGGCGACCGAAGCATTACGTGAACGCAGCGTCGGCGTGATGGAAGGCTTAACTTTCGAAGAAGCTGCGGAACAACATCCGGAGCAATACCAAGCGCTGTTACGGCGAGATTTCGAGCACGTGCTAGCGGGCGGAGAGAGTTACCGGCAAACGCTCGATCGCGCGTCGCGAAAACTTGACGAGGCAATCGAGCAACACAAGGATGGCCGAATTGTGATGTTCGCGCACACCGGGACAATCTGCATTTTGATTCTGCACTTGATGGGAGCGTTGGACGCTCCTGATCTCAAGCCAGTTTGGATCGCAACGTCCAACTGCGGCATCGCACGTTTTGATCTGCGTTCAGACGGATTTGTGCGCGTGCTGAATATCAACGACACGCGCCACCTCAGCGGAATCTGACGCTGTGGTCAAGCAAACTGTTAGTTTGCCTGGGCTGGTAAGCACTCGACTTGAGTTTCCTGACAACCACCGCAAACTAACAGTTCGCTTTAGGATAAAATCTCACGGCGTCGCGATTCGCGCTCGTTCCGCGTTGGCCCAATCGCAAATCGTTTTCACGTCATCGGCGGAAAGCTTTGCCTTCGGATGCAGGGGCGTGTACGTGTTGAGCGGCATTTCGCCATCCTGAATCTGCTCGCACAGATCTCTTAGCCGGCGAGATTGCTTGTCCTTGTCATAGGTTCCCCACTCAGACAGGTTCATAGCCCTGCGGGCGTCATTGACGTGGTTAACGAGGAACCAGGAAACGGGCGCGACATTTGTGTACCAGGGCCAAACGGTCTTATTTGAATGACAGTCTTTGCAGGAGCGATCAAAGATCGCCGCGACCTGCGGGCTGACCTGCAAGTTCGTTTCGATTGCTTTCGCTGAGTCAACGGGCGGATTCGTTCTGGCCGGACGAACAAATTGAATGATGACAAAGCCGGCGGCTAAGACAATAACCAGCCAGCGTAAGACCCTTGATGATCGTTTCATGTTGTGATTGTGCTCGGCTATACCAAGTGCGAGCTGCAAAATAAGGCAGCAGGGCTCCAGAACCAACATGGGCGTCCAATAATTCGGGTCGCACAAAAACGGCGCAAGAGAACCCATTCAGACGGAGGATTCAATTGCGCCGATTGCGTCGCAGAGGAACCGTTACTACCTCAGGGACTATTTACTCAGCGCGTGACGCGCACGAGCATTTCAGTTCCTGACTCGATCTTCAGTTCCTTACTGCCCTGCACTGCCAGCGAACCTGCGCCGCCCGCGCCGCCGAGTATCAAGCCGATACCGGCACCTTTGCCACCACCGATAATAGCGCCCAGCACCGCTCCAGCTCCGGCGCCAATAGCACCGCGCTTAATGGTTTGCTTGGTCCTGCTACCTGACGTGACCCCACCTTCGTTGTCGGCCTGCCCGCTATCGCTGCCATAAACGCGCGTCACGTATCCGTGCAGCGTGCCGGTGCGATCACCCAGCGAGATCGTATCAAACGCCAGGTTCATGCTGGTGCGGCCTTTGATCTTTCCG
>JBDTTW010000342.1:0-5460 GCA_039930405.1 bacterium | reverse complement strand
CCGCCGGATCAGCAGGACGAATGACGAACAGATGTGGAATCGCGCGCAACGCCGCCAGGTGTTCGATCGGTTGATGTGTTGGTCCATCTTCGCCGAGGCCGATCGAATCGTGTGTGAAAACGTAAATCGCCTGGACTTCCGAAAGCGCCGCCAGACGAATCGCCGGTCGCATGTAATCCGAAAACGTCATGAACGTGCCGCCATAGGGAATCAAACCGCCGTTCAACGAAATTCCGGTTAACGTCGATCCCATCGCATGCTCGCGCACACCGAAATGAAGAATGCGACCGTCGTATTGGCCGGCTTCGAAACTGCCCCCGTCCTTGATGTCGGTGTTATTTGAAACGCCGAGGTCGGCCGAACCGCCAATCAACATCGGCAGGTGCGGCGCGAGGGCGTTGATTACCTCTCCGCTCGCAACGCGCGTGGCCATCGGCTTGGCGTCTTTAAAATCCGGTAAGTGCTTTTCCCAGTCCGCCGGCAGTTCACCCTTCATCGTGGTGGTCCAAATTTCACCCAGGTCGGCGTGCTCCTTCACAAAACTCTCCACCAACGAGCGCCAGCCGGCCTCCTGTTTTGCGCCGCGCTCGACCGCTTCACGAAAAAGCGCCAGCGCTTCGTCGGGAACGTAGAACTGTTTATCTTCCGGCCAACCAAGATGTCGTTTGGTCTCGCGGACTGCGTCTTCGCCGGGCGCGTCGCTGTGGGCTTTGCGCGTTCCTGCGGTCGGCATGCCATAACCGATCGTCGTCTTCACCGAAATCAGTGACGGTTTTTGTCCAACTGACTGCGCGTCGCGAATCGCCTGCTCAATCGCGGCCAGATCGTTTCCGTCTGCAACTGTCAACGTGTGCCAGCCATAAGCTTCAAAGCGTTTCGGTACGTCTTCGCTGAAAGCCAGGTCGGTGAAACCTTCGATGGTCACGTGGTTATCGTCGTAAAGATAAATAAGGTTGCCGAGTTTGAGATGCCCGGCGAGCGACGCTGCTTCCGAAGCCACGCCTTCCATCAGGTCGCCATCCGAAACGATTGCGTAAACATAATGGTCGATGAGGGAAAACTTTTCTTTATTGAATTTTGCCGCCAGATGCGCCGCGCCCATTGCCATGCCGACGCCGTTCGCGAACCCCTGTCCCAATGGACCGGTAGTGATTTCAACTCCGGGCGTCAGACCGTATTCGGGATGGCCGGGAGTTTTCGATCCAAACTGGCGAAAATTTTTGATTTCAGCCAACGACAGATCGTAGCCGGTGAGATACAGCAGCGAATAAAGCAGCATCGACCCGTGTCCGGCTGAAAGCAGAAATCGATCGCGATTTTCCCACTTGGGATTCTTTGGGTTGTGCCGCAGGAAACGCGTCCACAGCACATACGCCATTGGCGCCGCGCCCAACGGCAAACCCGGGTGGCCGGAATTCGCTTTTTGCACCGCATCGAGCGAAAGCGCGCGAATTGTGTTGATGCATAGTTGGTCCAGTTCGGCTGTTGGTAGATTGTTTTCCTTTTGCACGGTCGCGCTCATTTCACCATCCTGCGTTCTAAGTTTTTGCGAACACTCGGTCGTACAAGTGCTGTTGCCGTTCGAGACCTTCCTGATATCGCTCGTGACACGACATGTCGGGCTCAAAAGTAGTGGCTACGGAAACAGGAAAATCGCTGATGCTGTCTATTTTGCCCGCCGCTTCCAGCGCAAGCAAGGCGGCGCCGCGCGTGGACGCTTCGGTGCGCTCCGACAGCACCAATGGCCGTCCCAGTACATCGGCTACGATCTGCGTCCAGGTGGGTGAAGACCGCAGCGCATTGCCCGAGGCGACCACCCTGGCACCAGGCGCGAAACGATCGAGGGCGCTGGCTACCAAAGCAAACCGGTAAGCGACGGCTTCCATCGCGGCACGCAGGATTTCGATTGGGCGCGTGGTTAAGGTCATCCCAAAAACTCCGCCATGCGCGCTTGGATTCCAACCGGGACTTCGCTCTCCCATCCAGAACGGCAAGACCATTAAGCCATGACTGTCCGGCTGCAAACACGCTAGCTCATCTTCAATTGTCTGCGAATCATAGCCATAAAGTAACGAGTCTCTGATCAAGTTGTACAAACCGCCACCGTCAGACAAGGCGCCGCCGAGCACCACTCGATTGCGATCCGCTCGATAGCACCACAGCGCCGAGGGAATCTCCGCCGGCGGGACGTCTTCCATTATCACGCGCATCGCTCCAGAGGTACCGATCATTAAGGCGACACTCTCGGTCGTTACACACCCTTCGCCGATGTTGTTGGCAGCGCCATCGCCGATTGCGGGAAACAAACGCGCTTCGCTCAATTGCGGCCAACGAGCGCCGTAGTTGTTATTCAGCTTGGGAAAAGTTTGAGTGGTCGTGGCGATCTGGGGAAGTGTGTCGGCGGGCACGCTAAGCGCAGGCAACAACTCAGTGTCCCATTCGCAACTTCGTTGATCCAGCAAGCCCGTGCCCGAGGCCATCGAGACACTGATTGCTGTCTCACCAAAAAACTTGAGAGCGAGGTATTCCGAGAATGAAAGCCAGCGCGTCGTCCGCCTCCAGGTGGCTGGTTCTTCCGTTTTCAATCGCAGCAGTTTGGCGGGCCAGTAACTCGGATGAAAACGACAGCCGGTGCGCGCATGAAATCGTGCTTCGTCCAGCGTGGTTCGTAAAAATTCCGTTGCCTTCGCAGCGCGCGTGTCTGACCAACCCAACACGGGCGTCGTCGGTCGTTCCGCATCGTCGATGCCGACCAGGCTATGCCAGAAACAAGCTATGGAGATTAATTCAATCCGCAGCGTTGGTTCGTAGAGTTTTGCAAATAGCGCATCGAGCGTTTGCGCGACTTGTTCTAACAATGAGTCCGCAGCGATAAAGCCACCCGCACCAAGCGTCAACGTTGGAGAGTTAATGCGAATACTCGCGTCAGTTATCTCGCCGCCTTTGTCGTCGAACAACGTCGCGCGCACGCCGGACGTGCCGATGTCGAGGCCGAGCAGGACGGGCATTCTTGATCCAGCCAGCACCGAAACAAGTTCGGTTGCCGGCTCGAATACTCCAACAACTTCGTCCAGGACCTGGCTCATGAGCGTGAATGGAAAACCGTGAACCGTAAACCGGAACCATACTCTTCCTATTCACGTTCCACGATTTACGGTTTACGGTTTACGGTTCACTGGCTAGTGTTTCACGATTCGCTTGCCGACTCGGGCAGTGCCTTTGCCAAAATGTTTGCCAAAGCCGCCCATGCCGCGCCCGAATGCTGCCCCCGCATGCAGCGGCCGCCCGTGTTTCATATGCTTGCCGAAACGACGGCCACCGTGACCGACGCTCAAGCCGGCTTCTTTGTACTCGTGCTTGATTCCGCGGTGCCGTCGCCTGCCAAAATCACCGCGCACGCGTCGGCGCCGGCGCACTCCTGAATTCTGCGGCAGGGCGTTCGCAGAGTTGGCGCCAACCCCCGGCAGCGGCGGCGTTGGAACTCTCGCCGAAGCAACTAACGTATTTGAAATTGCGATCAGGAGAACAAAGCTCAGGAAAATTATTCTACGCACTTTCTTACCTCCCTTTTTCGCGCTGAGGATGGCACAAGCAATCTCTATAGTCTAGGCCGAATCGCTGCTGTTAGAATGCGTGTCGATGCAAGCCGAAACGCTTAACTGTCCGAACTGCGGCGCGGCAACGGCAACCGATGAACCGTTATGCCGCTTCTGCGGTTCGCGCCTGGCAACCGTTGCCTGTCCCTCTTGCTTTGGCATGATCTTCGTCGGCAGCAAGCACTGTCCGCGCTGTGGCGTGGCGGCAGTAGTTTCTAACGCAGCGCCTGCCGAAGAAAATTGTCCGCGGTGCAAGACGCAAATGAAATCAGTTGCTATCGGCTCGACCAATGTTAGCGAATGCGAGCAGTGTCTCGGGCTCTGGCTTAATGTCGCGGCCTTTGAACAGATTTGTGCCGACCGCGAACAGCAAGCGGCGGTGCTGGGGAGCGCGTCGCCGGCGCCTGGCAGCGCGCTGCGCGAAACGAGCAAGGTAAACTACGTGCCCTGCCCGCAGTGTTCCCAGTTAATGAATCGAATTAATTTCGCGCGCTGCTCGGGAGTGATTGTGGATATTTGCAAAGGCCACGGCACCTGGTTCGATCGCGACGAACTGAGCCGCATCGTTGAATTCATTCGCGGCGGGGGGCTGGAGGAATCACGCAACCGTGAAAAGGAAGACATTAAAGAAGAGCGGCTCAAACTGCTCGAGGAGCAAAGAATTGCGGCGCGTCGCTCGCTCCTTACCGGCCGCGATGTTGACGATCAGCGGATTCCGGCGATTGCATCCACGCATGGGTTACTGAAGTTTCTGTTGGATAACTAATCCGCAGATTACAGATTACACAGATTTTGCAGACTGTTAAGGTACTGATTTTTTGCTAATCCGCGAAATCTGTGGATGTTATTACCTCAGGGTTCTCTTAACCAAACCAACAAAATCTGCAATGTCTTCTTCAGTCGTATCAAACGACGTCATGAATCTCACTTCCGACGTTGCTTCATTCCAGACGTAGAAGAAATACTTCTTCTGAAGTTTCGCGATGTAGTTTTTTGGCACAACCGCAAAGACGCCGTTGGCTTCGACCTTTTGCGTAATCCTGATTTGCGAGATCTTTTCGAGCTCTCGGGCCAGCAGTTGGGCCATGCGATTGGCATGTGCGGCATTCTCGTGCCACAAATTGCCGGACAGCAAGGCCTCAAACTGCGCAGAGATAAAACGCATCTTTGAAGGCAGGTGCGTGCCCTGCTTGCGCGTGTACTTGAAATCCCTCGCCGACGTTTTAGCGAAAAAGACAACGGCCTCGCCGTACATCATTCCGTTTTTCGCGCCACCAAAAGAAAGTACGTCTACACCAACATCTCTGGTTATCGCTTTTAGTTTAAGGTTAAGACTAGCCGCAGCGTTTGCGATGCGCGCGCCATCAACATGCAGCAGCATGTCGTGGTCGTGTGCGAACGTTGCCAGCGTTTGCATTTCGCGAGGCGTGTAGACGGTCCCCATCTCGGTCGCTTGCGAAATTGAAATGACGCGCGGCTGCACGTGATGCTCAAAACCAACCTCGTGCAACAGCGGCTTGATGTGATCAATCGTAACTTTCCCGTCAGCGGTTGTGACCGGAAGCAGTTTGCAGCCGGTGAACTTTTCCGGGGCGCCACATTCATCGACGTTGATGTGCGCAGTCTCGGCGCAAATGATCGCGTGATGCGACTGCGTCATGGACTTAAGTCCCAGAACATTCGCGCCGGTGCCACCGAAAACGAAAAAGACTTCCGCGTCTTTGCCGAGGTGCTCGTGAAACTTCTCCACCGCCCGCGTGGTGAAGGGATCGTCTCCATAAGCAATCACGTGCCCATCGTTGGCAGCGGCGATTGCGTCCATTACGCGCGGATGAACACCGGCGTTGTTGTCACTGGCAAAACT
>JBDTTW010000341.1:0-21566 GCA_039930405.1 bacterium | reverse complement strand
CGAATCCGGAAAAACCCGATGACTTTCGCAGGCTACAATGGTTGGCCTACCGCAAGTACGCCGGGCAGGTGCAGATGATAAACCTCATGCTCTCGAGTAACGGCGCCGGTTTCCCCAAGCACCAGGATGAGATGTACGGCGTGCTTTATTCGACGAAGGTTGAGCACTAAAGGTGAGGGGGGAGGACGAACCATTTATCATTCATCATTTGACATCGATCATTTTTCATTTAGTGTCGACTAAATGGTGACTCTTTGAGACAGTTTACCGCAGCGTGCCTACTTTTCCTGGGGGCTTCGACTGAAGCCCCTCGTTACCCCACTACAAATGAAAAACGATCGATGTCAAATGATGAATGATAAATGGGTTCGTCCTCGATCCTCCTTCGACGCCTAATTCTTCTTGATGTAATTGCGGTGCACCCAGGCGCCCTTCTGCGCCTCATCCCGCGTTTCAAAGAAGACGTTCTTGTCATCTTCGCGCGTCACAACTTTCACTCGCGCAGTCACGTCTTTGGGCGCAGAGGGTTGCGGCTTTTCTGCTTCATTTAAGAACGCTTTTGCGTGATCGGTCGATGCGGGTTTGAAGGTTTCTTTTTGCAACTGAGCAATCGCCTCGACAGTGTTAGCCTTGAGCAGCTTGGGCCACAGCTTGCGGAAAAGCGCGTTTGAGGAATAGACGTCGGCGCTGTTTACGCTTCCATTAATCGCGAATACGTAACCAATCACGTCGTCGTTCCGATTCACAATGTTCCCGAGAGCTTTGATGTAACTGTCCGCGGTCGCCTGCACCCGAGTATTCTCGACCGCGAGCTGCAGGCTGGAGGCTGAGACGTTCGAGTTCACTCGTGTCCCCAAATTCTGGCTCAACTTGTCCTGCGCCAACCTGACATTTTCCCAAACGGCGCTTTGCGAGTTTGAACTCTTCGCGGCCAGCTTAATCTCACGGGTCACAACAGCATCCGCGGAACTGCTGAAAACACCAGCGCGCTCGTTGCCGCGCCCACTCCAGCGGCCGTGCTCCACACAAAACGCGGCGATTGGCATGCGACCGGACTTCGGCGGCACGATGAAATCCTGCGCCATCATGCGATCCTGTTTCCCGCCCTTAACAATGTCGCCCGATTGAACGTAAACGTCTTCGCTTGAGACATTCTCAATCGCCAGCTCGTTGACGCTCTGCGTTTCGTAGACCACCACCTTCTTTTGTTCCAGGGCTTCCTGCAACGTCAAAAACGTTTTTGTCTTAGTGGTAACTTTGCTGTGAATGAGAAAAATGGAAAGGTTCTTGTGCGTGTATGGACCAGAGAGACGATAACCGCCAGCTTGCGTTTGACCGTTTTGCGCTGGACCGCGATCGCCTTTTCCGCCAGCGCCATTTCCAGTTTGCGCACTGATCAAGGACAGCGGCAGTGCGAGCGCAATCAGAACCAGCGCGAGTGTGGAAGCAAACGCCTGCCACCTAACGCGTGGGTTCGAATTTGATTGGGACCTATTGCGCGAATTTGAGTTCGGTCCACCGCGCAACCCTGAGTACGATGTTTGAGTCGACCTCGCGTGGGATTCCGAGAGCGAGCCAGCTACTGAGACCAAACCATTCATTTCGCCCGCGAGCGAACGGCTTATTTTCATTGAAACGCGATCATGATTTTTCATTGTTGCCTCCTTCAGACAAGGAAATATTTTATTGCCGGGGAGACAACTGGAATTGACCCGCCCTTGATTAGGAAGACGTTAGAACTAACCTACCTGGTTGGTAGAACGAGGCTGCGAAGACTTCTTGCAGGGTTAGAAGAAATGTGAAGAGAATCAGTTGCCCCGCGTCATTCTAAATGAGCGCGGGGCAAAATGTTTTGGCATCCAAACTGATAATTCTTGCTAGCTGTAATTATCGAGTCCCTGCGTAAAGAAACCTATCCACCGTGGTTTCCCGGCATGCAGGGAGCGTCAACTGAAGCCATAAGATCGAATCCGCCTCCAACTGATGTGAACTTCAAATCGTACCACTCAGGGAAAGGCACGTTGAGAGCGAGGTAATATTTTTGAAAATCGCTGTGCACCATCTTTCCGACCTGCAAAGATGGCGTATTACCAATGTAAAGCTCGTAGCGCGAATTCGGGTGACCTGCCAGGGGCAATTCAAGTTTGTTAGTCTGGCCATCCATGCTGGTCCATCCCAACTTCAACTTCTCATTAGCGCCCAAATACACTTTGGCGCCAAAAGCCGCTGCTATTCTTTTCATATCAGTGGATATACCCACGGACGGTATGAGTTCGACGGTCACTTTAGTTGGATCCGTTGGAATGGCTGTGTGAAGTACCCCGTCGCTGAGAGAAATCTGGGAGCTGAAGCCCAACTCGTCAACGGCACTTGCGGGATGTAGTGTTTTCAAGTCAATAGACCACCTGAAATCGGCCAAGTCTGTTTCAGTTCTACGAAAGGGCTCAGGGGTCGGCGTGTACTTGAATACTCCCTTGCCAGTAGCAGGAAAGATTCCGATGAAAGCCTCTTGAAGTGGGCCCGAAAGTGAAGCAATGGCTGGTTCGGCGGCTGTGGACGTACCTCGAAGCAATCGATTGACAGAGTGTGATTGAGGCTGACAAACAATACCAGCGAGCGTCGGCCCTAAACGTTGGCTACGGATGGCCCACCCTTATCGGCCCGGGAAAAGATTAGCGAGCAACTGTTCGGCAGCGGAAATTTGGTTGTGAGCTTGGCTCATACGAGACAAAGCTGGGCCATTTTGAAACGGGGAATGCGATTCATCGCGCGGCCAGTTTTTTGGATCGCGGCGGCTCAACGCCGCTTTGTTTTGGACTGGCGGTAGCTTGACTATTACTTTTATCAGCCGCGCAAAATCCTAAGAGCAAAATTAAATCAATTCAACCAGCGTGTGTTCACCGGCAGCGTCGTCCTCGTCTGCGGGATAGCTTTGACTGGCGTCGATGCTGGTCCACCAGCCGCTGATGGCGAGGCGCTTTGAAGTTGCGTGAGGCGAGACCTGGGTTACATGATGATAACTGTCGGGTCCAACATTAAACAAGATTAGCGAGTTGAAACTCGGCGAGATGTAACGGTTTGTGCGGCACCAGAAAAGGTGCCCTCCCCAGTTTGGCTGCCACCCCTTGCTTAGGTGCCAAATGAACGCAACCTGCCGGTGAGCGCCCTGGACGCCCGCGAAATCATTATGCGGAAACGAGTAGTCACCTGGCTTATACAAGCTTGCAGAAAAGATAGTATTGCCGCTGCAGTCTCTTTGCGAAAGTTCTTGCACCACACTCTTCGTCTCTTCACTGGCGAAAATTCCCTGACACCAGGTTAGGTCGGCGGGATACAGTTCATCTTCATAGATATTATGATGATGATAATGGAAGTGTCCCTCATAATTCTCGTAGGTTTTCCAATCCCCATATTGATCGAGACAGGCAAACATTCTCTGGGCGACCGCTTCCTGTAACGCATCTCTTATTAAAACAAGATTGCCGCTTGCAAGATGTGCGCGAATCTCACGCTTGCGATCTTTGTTCTCAAAGACTTCTGGATTGAGGAAGAACGGAAGCGAGGCAATCAGGCGGCCGAATTGTTCGCGCTGGGCTCCAACCTTCTTGGTTTCCATGTAGCCGACCTCCCAGATAGACAAATGTTGCCGAGCCGGCCATTGATGAGGGCGCGAACGATTATTGAGAAATCACTCGCCGCTCAGCCTCATTCGGGATGAACAGTCGGTGCATCCGCGTGGGGGACGAAGCAGTTGCGGCAGCGCGCTTCATACATGCCTTCGCCGCCGACTGCAACGCGCTCTTCGGATTCAAAAGTGCGCTGAGTATAGTTGGCCGCCTGGCCACACTTCATGCAGATGGCGTGGGTCTTGGTAATGTACTCGGCGATAGCGAGTAACTGCGGCATCGGTTCCCAGGGTTTGCCGGTGTAATCCTGGTCCAGGCCGGCGATGATCACGCGCACGCCGCGGCGGGCCAACTCGTTTGCCACACTCACCAATTCGTTGTCAAAAAACTGCCCCTCATCAATGCCAACTACTTCTGTGTCCGCATCAACTTTTGCCAGCACTTCGGCGGCGCTGCGGCTGTTTGCCGATTCATGGCGCATCTCGGAATGCGAAACGATGTGGTCGTTCGAGTAGCGCGAATCGACTTCGGGCTTAAAGACCTGCACCTTCTGCCGCGCAATCTTGGCGCGGCGCAAGCGGCGAATCAGTTCTTCCGACTTTCCCGAAAACATCGAACCGGCAATCACTTCGATCCAGCCGGTGGCCAGACGCGCGTGGTGTGTCGGCTCGCCGTCATTAACTTGTGCAATCAGTTCATCCATATTTGCTAACAACCCTTGTCGAGAAATGCTGCCCCGCGTTTTCAGGCGGAAGCAACGAACTATTCTAGACGCTTTCCGAATAGAGCTTCTGATTATAAAACGGCGCCAGCGCGGCGATTAATGCAACCTCGAAACTCATCGAGCGCGTCACCAGATCGCGCGAGAGAATGCCCCAGGCGCCTTGCCTGCTGCGCACGTCTGAAACGCCCGCGACTTCATCGATCACCAGGCCGAGTTCGCGCCGGCCTTCAATAACTTTTTTCGCGAGCGACGCTGGTACGCTAATTGACGGCGTCGCGCCGAACGTTCCATTGGTTCCATCAGTCGCATACGCCCAGCCGCGCAAAAACGTGTGCCAGTCGCCTTCGATCGAGATGGAATGAAAACCGCCTTCGAGACCAACGTAAATGTCAGCAGACCGGCGCTGCGACTGGAGTAAATCCCGCACCGCCAACGCTCGCTCGCGCGCGCCCTGCATTAACTGCCAATCGTTGAGCGGCATCGCCGGCACGTTTGTTTCAACTTTGCGCGCGATGATGTTTGCGTCCACCCAGGCCGGATCTATTTCGGCTATCCGCGCAAGGCTGGCGCGCACGGCCATAATTTTGGCGGCACGATCTGAACCTAAAGCGATCGTTTTGGCTTCAATCTGAGTTTGCGGATTCAAAGTTGTCAGTTGAGACGAAACACAGCCGGATAAACGCGTCAGAGGCTATAACACTGCGGCGCTTTCGGTCAAAAGCAGCCGCAAGATACACCGCTTGACATTGGCTACAGGCGATTGCTGTAATCGAACTTCTTCCGCGCGAGTAGTTGGAGTACAAGCTTGGCCTGGTGCTGTTGGAGGTTTGCGAGTGTCGCTCGAAGAACTTGTTTACGACTGGAATATGATCGATCCGGCGTTGTTGCCGCCGAAACGTCACATTGGCTTTGACGATGAGACGCTGCGCGATGGTCTGCAGTCTCCTTCAGTTTGCGAACCGCCAGTTGAGAAAAAGATCGAGTTAGTTCATTTGATGAACGCGCTTGGCATTGACACCGTCGACATCGGCTTGCCCGGCGCGGGCGGGACACACGCGGCGGGCGTCGAATTGATGGCGCGCGAAATTGCGGAGCAGAAACTAAAGATCCGGCCAAATTGCGCGGCCCGCACGCATCGCAACGACATCATTCCGATTGTTGAGATTTCACAGCGTGCCGGCATTCCCATCGAAGCCTGCACCTTCATCGGTTCGTCGGCTATCCGGTTCTTCGCCGAAGATTGGACGCTCGATAAGCTGCTGAAACTGACTGAGGACGCGGTCACGTTTGCCGTCAGTGAAGGCGTGCCGGTGATGTACGTGACCGAAGATACGACGCGCGCTAATCCGGAAACGATTCGCGCGCTGTACACCACGGCCATTCAATGTGGCGCGAAAGCGGTTTGCGTGTGTGACACCGTGGGCCATTCAACTCCCGATGGCGCGCACGCGGTGGTCAAGTTTGTAAAAAGCATTATCGACGAACAGGGTGGCGGCATCCGGCTTGATTGGCATGGGCATCAGGACCGCGGACTGGGTGTCATCAACTCCATCGCTGCCATTCAGGGCGGCGCGGATCAGGTTCACGGTTCGGCGTTGGGAATGGGCGAGCGCGTCGGCAACACGCCGATGGACCAGTTGCTGGTCAATCTAAAACTGATGGGTTGGATTGAAAACGATTTGTCACGGCTGGGTGAGTACTGCGCGCTGGCGTCGAGCGCTTGCGAATGGACCATTCCGCATAACTATCCCGTGTTCGGACGCGACGCGTTTCGCACCGCCACCGGAGTGCATGCAGCAGCGATCATCAAAAGCTATCGAAAAGGTGATAAGGAACTCGCTGATCTCGTTTATTCAGGCGTGCCTGCTGGGCAATTCGGCTTGGAGCAAGTGGTCGAAGTCGGTCCGATGAGCGGCAAATCAAACGTAATCTACTGGCTCGAGAAACGAGGCATTGAGCCAAGCGAGGATCGCGTGACGCGTATTTACGAACACGCAAAACAAGCGTCTGCGGTGCTGGCTGAAGACGAAATAATGCGGTTGGTATGAAACTCGTAAACCGTGAATCGTAAATGGTGGGCCTCTCTTACGATTTACGATTCGCTATTCACGATTCACGATTTACGATTCACGACTAAGCGATGTCTACCATTTCGCCATCGGTGGTTGACCAAAAAATCGAGAGCCTGCTCGATACACCCGCTGTTCAGCAAGCCTTCTCATATTTCGATTCGCACGCCGAGGCCATCACCGAAGAACAAATCCAGATCAATTCCATTCCCGCGCCGCCGTTCGGAGAATCGGCACGCGCCGAGTATCTGCGCCAGAAATTTGCCGCCGCCCGTCTCAGCAACGCGCACCTTGATGACGAAGGAAATTGTGTCGCGCTTCGGCAAGGAGCTTCAGACACGCCGCTGTTGGTTGTCAGCGCACATCTCGATACGGTCTTTCCACCTGAAACTGATTTAACGCCAAGACGCGTGGGCGCGAAGTTGTTCGCACCTGGCATTGCTGATGATGCCTGCGGTTTGGTGGCCTTAATCGCTATCGCAAACGCATTGCAGTTATGCGAAATTGAAACGGCCGGATCGATTTTGTTTGTTGGGACCGTGGGCGAAGAAGGCGCCGGAAACCTGCGCGGCGTCAGGCATCTGTTTACAAAAAGTGAATGGGCCGGACGCATTAACGCATTCATCAGTTTTGATGGCGCGGGTCTGGGTCGGATCACTAACGGCGCGCTGGGTTCTCGTCGCTACCGGGTAGAGTTTCGCGGCGCCGGTGGACATTCCTGGAGTGATTTCGGCACCGCGAACCCGGTTCATGCAATGGCTCGGGCTATTGCCAGGCTGGTGTCGTATCCCGTTTCCGCGGATCCCCGCACCACATTCAATGTCGGCCGCATCGCAGGCGGGCAAGGCGTCAACGCCATACCGCGCGAGGCCTCCATGGACGTCGATCTGCGATCCACAAACGCGGATGAATTGTTAAAGCTCGATGCGTTTTTCCGTCGATCAGTTCGCGAGGCAGCAGACGAGGCGAATGTCGGAAGAAGCAGCGGAACAGATCCTTTGGCGGTCGTAACTGAAATGATCGGCGAACGGCCCGGCGGCGAGACACCGGCGGAGGATTCGCTCGTGAAGTTGGCCTGCGGAGCGACCGAGGCGGTGGGCGGCAAGGCCTCCCTCGATCAAGCATCCACCGATTCAAACTTGCCAATCTCTTTAGGCGTTCCGGCAATTACTTTGGGAGGCGGCGGCACAGCAGCAAACTCACACACGCCCGATGAATGGTACGACCCCAGAAATCGCGCCGCCGCTCTCAAGCGCGCCCTGCTCGTGTTACTCGGTCTGGTGGGCCTGCGAAATACAAAAGAGCAAAGCGCGAAGAGCTAAGATTGAGAAGTCGTTGCCTGTTTGACTTCTTCAGCCTTAGCTCTTCGCGCTTTGCTCTTTGCTTTGCCGTTAGTTGATTGGAATCGTAATCGTGGTCGAGCCGGCTTTCCCGGCTGGGAATCTTTTTTGTCGAGCGATGCGAACTGCCGTGGCATCGCCACCCGATGCCTGAGTTACACGGCCTGATTCATCGTAGCTTACGGTCACGGCAACCTTCTTCGGCCCGGGCTTACTCGCCTCTGGGGCAGCGCTGACTGGCGCGGTCGGCACGGAAGTCGCTGGTGTCTTGCTTAACAGTGCGGCCGCCTTTTCTTCACGCAGCTTTGCTTTCTCTTTGTCATGTTGTCGCTTGGCCGCGAGTGCCGCCTCGTTATTCTGCTCCGTTGACTCTGACTCCAAGGGCGCCGGTTCCGAAACTGCGGGAGAGGACGCTTGCGACGCTGGCGTGGTGCTTACTTCACTACTAACGACCACCGCCTTCGACCGGTTATACCAACCGGCGGGAACGCCGATAACGGCAACGCTGGCTATCAAAGCGAAGGCGATGGCGCCGCCGATTAATGCTTTCCGCTTGCCCCGGGCTGCCGGACTTACGAAAGATAAAAACGATGGCACCCGTAGACTCTCCAACTCTGTAAATGAATCCTCATTGGCATGGGCGTCGTCTTCCGTAATCGTGTGCGGCGCGTCGTCAATCGAGAAGCCGGAAACAGGAACAACTCCCTCGTCCAAGCGCCGTAGGCCTTCGAGCACGACCTGGGTCCACGGTTGATTGATGGTGCGTTCAGTCGCTTCAACTGAACCGCTGAACTCAAATTTCGCGTTCGGCAAAGTCAAGGCAAAATAAACCGCGTCAATGCCGCGCAAGACGCCAACCCGCGCGTCGACCACCGAACCCTGCTGCAGGTAAAACTGGCCGGGCCCTTGCGGATAAATCACTTTGAGCAAACCCGTCTTCCGTTGATTGCAAAAAAATTCGATCAATTCTGAAAGCGAAAGATCGCTGAGATGCCCTGTTAGTGCCATGGGTGTTTGCTCCTGTCTATTAACCGATTTCCTTGAGGATTCAGGCGCGGAACCAAACGCCGCGCCACCTGCGGGAGAGAACTATTGGGAGAGTGAAAACTTGTAGTTGATAAGGCCGGACACTTTCACAGGTTGTCCGGAGAGTTTCGTCGGTGAGAAGCGTGCTCTCAAAGCGGCTTGGACTGCTACCTCGCGAAGGGACGCAGGGCCGGTGGTAGCCTCGGCGGAAAGTACCTTGCCGGTTTCGTCAACAATGACCTGAACTGTGACGATGCCAGCCACTCTCATTCGTCTTGCGGCTTCGGGATAAGTGGGCGGCGGCAGGTTAACGGCAGTGCCGTTAAGTACGCCGCCAGAGACTGGTCGCAACATTGGCTTGGGAGCTGCTGGCGGTGGCTCGGCATCAAGCTTCACACTCAGCGGCTGCGCGCCCGCATCAACATGATTGTTTGCGAGTTCGAGCGAGCCGGCATTCTTCAATTTGTCCGCACTCATCGCCACTGGTAAAGAAGGCGCGGTCTTGACTGCGTTTACCGAGTTGCTGTTCGCCGAATTCTGGGAAGCCGAAACAGGCTTGGTGTCTGCGCTAACTTGAGCTGCACCAGGCGCTGCTGCCGTTTGTGACATGCGAAGCATGTTGGCATCGAGATAATACATTATCGATCGGTAAGTAACTTCGGTTGGCTCAAACGACTGCCGGCCACCTTCGACTACGGCTACCGACGTCGTCATCTTGTTCCAGTTTCCGGCGAAATCAAATTCGTACTTGTAGATTTCCTTGCTCAACAACGAACCATCAGCGTTCACTAAAGTCATCTCGCTGATGTTTCCCTTGTCGTCGTACTTATAGGTTTCCTTGCCGGTGAGATTCGCGCCTGCGATCGGGAAGTACTGATTCTCGACTTTGTTGCCACTAAGATCGTAAGAGATAACTTCAAGGACAGCGTGTTTCGCCTCAGTTACCTTGCCGTTCTCATTTAGTAGCTTCGCAATTTCGGTCCGCACTCGGCGAACTGGTCCAACAAGTCCGTCTCTAACACGATCGCTCTCGGGGACGACGGCCGCCGGCAGTGGCTGAGGCACAGTTGCCTTTGCTGTTAAGTTTGTTTGCGCGAAAGTACTGGAGGCTACCAGCGCCAAAGTGCTTGCAACGAAAGCTAAAGTTCCGAGCCGTCTTAACATTTGATTCGCTCCTGAATTGACGGGGATAGGCTGCTTAAAACGAGTTATGAGGGTTGCACTGCGGTTGAATCTCGCGGCCGCAGCAAGCGGCAGTGCAATAATACTCAGTTTAACGATGTTTGTCTAGGGGTAACACTGTCTATGCAAGGCCGATTTTCCTAGGGTTTCAGGGACTTTTCGGCTGCCGAGGGAAATGGGTCGGCGATAAGACCAAGGATTTGATCTATAAGTCGGGTGCTGGCATTTCGGCCGGTTTGGTCATTACACATGATTGAGAACGCGAGAGTTTCTCCGTTTGCGGTGACCAGATAGCCCGATAAGGAGTTGTCGTAAGTAAGCGATCCCGTTTTTGCCCAGACGCGATCAGACAAAGTTTTTAGCCGTCCCGCCAGCGTGCCATCGCGTCCGGCTATTGGGAGCGATTCTTTGAAGACCGCCGCTGATCCTGTCCTGGACATCGCGATTAACAGGCGCGCACTGCTTTCAGGTGTAACCAAATCGAGCCGCGACAAACCGGAACCATCATGCAGCGCAATATGAGCCGAGGGCACTGCAGCGCGCGACAGCCATACGCGCACGACCACGAGACCCGTCTCATCATCTCCGCGTTCTCTACCGGCCGGCTCAGGCCCAGCCATCATCTCTCCGCGCTCCCGGCCAAGGGTGCGCAGGATAAGTTCTGCATTGAGATTGATACTTTCCTTGTTTGTTTTTTTCGCGATCTCGCCCAATGGTTGACTGGTTACGAAAGCGAGTTCGCTCGCCTTCGCCGAATCGAACCGCATATTCTGCGACGCGCGCGCGTTACGAGACTGCGGGTCACCGCCGACGGCGATGCCGCGGGATTTAAGCGCGTCGCTAAAAAGTCGCGCCGCCCACAGCGCCGGATTATGAACTGCAAGCCGGGCACCGAAGCCTTTACTCGCGGGCGTAAATTCGCCCCACACTTCCAGATTGTTATCAGAAAGGCCCCGATGTAAGCCGACGGTCGGACGTCCTTCTTTGTCAGCCAGACCCATGCGGTTTTGCACGACGACGTTCGCCTGCGCGTTGCTGACTCTGACAGCCGGTTGCCCTGAACCTTTTTCGGGAGGCACAACATTCACGTCAACTTCATTGCCATTGATTGAAAGCGCGCTCGCTTCCGCGCCGAAATACCATTGCAGATCCGTCCACTGCCAACCGTCGCCCAGCGGATCGCCGCGAAAATAGCTTTCGTCCCCGATGATGCTGCCATCAACCCGCCGGATTCCCTTTTGATAAAGCTGGTCAGCGAGACTTGCCAGCGATCCTTTGCTGCTGTCGTTGCTAATCGCCACCAGGTCGGGCGCTCCGCGTCCATACAAAATCAGATCGCCATGAATTTGTCCGGTTGTATCGGCTGGCGCACTCGCATAAACCGACGTGCGCCAGCGATAGTCAGCGCCTAGCAAATCGAGCGCGACACCGGTGGTGTAGATCTTCATATTCGATGCGGGCGTAAAAAGCTTGTTCGCATCGCGCTGATAGATCACCGCACCGTTGGCAAGGGAGATCACACAGATTCCCCAGCGCGCGTAGGCAAATTCACTATCGTCGATCGCCTTATCAATCCGCTGTGACAGTTCGTTTGGGCCAACCACATTGGATTTGGTTTCATTTGAAGCTGTCTTTGCCGGTTGCGTGTTCGAATCTTTCGCGCCGGTCATGATTGGCCGCACGAGCAACAATGCAGTAATCGCGACGAAAAGAGCGAAAAGACCTTTTGCTACCAGCGTCTGGTTTTTTGAAATGCGCTTCATTGTTTTCTCAGTCATGAAAGAAATTGACGGGGCTGGGAGAAACTAACGCGCAAATAGAGCGCTTGTTCTGCCGGAAGCTAGAACGGATCGGGTCGCGACGTAAACCTCATCAACCGAAATATCGCTTATGATGTTGTTATAGATAACGCGATGGTGATCGCCCTGGGGCAGATAACTCGTAGGGGCTCGCTTATCCAACAATAGCACTACCGGCGTGCCAACTGCAGATGCGACGTGCATAGGGCCTGTGTCGTTGGAAACAAATGCCGCCAGGCGGGTCGCGGCGGCGGCAAGCTGTGGCAGCGTCAGTTGATCAAGCAGCAATGTTGACCGGGGAAATAGCCGGCGCATGTCTTTCACAAATGGTTGTTCTTCGGGGCCAACAAACACCAGAACTTTGACCCCGTCGTTTCTGATCAAGTAATCGGCCAACTCGGCAAATTGCTCCAACGGCCAACGCCGACTGGAATGTCCCGCACCGGGAAACAAACCAATTAGCGGCACACCTGCGTCTGCTTTTGCTTTCCTGAGTATCTTCTCGATAGCCGCGTCATCACTCGGTCGAGTTTTGAGTCTAGGAAAGCGCGCCGCCGTTTTTATTTCCAGGGGAACCAGGACATCAAGATAACGGTCGATCAGATGGCGTTGGCGATGGTCGGTTTCGACCGGCGGCGCCGGCCGATAGTTCGCGAGATAGTCCAAAGATCTTCCCGGCCGCCGTGCGTAGAGCCGCTTAGGCGCACCCGAGAGAAAGCCGAGCAGATTCGTTTCTGAAAGACTGTGAAGATCGATGACGAAATCAAACTTTCGGCGCCTGACATCTTTGACCAGCCCGAAAACCCGAACTACGGAAAGAGGTTTGAACCCATCACGCAAACCGACGCGGTCAACCACCAGCGTCTCATTGGCGTATCCGGACATGTCGACGATTTCAGCGCCCGGCTTTCCCACCGCGACGGTGATTCGCGCTGCCGGAAATCGTTTTCGGATCGCCTGCAAAGCCGGCAAGCTCAACACCACGTCGCCGAGCTGTCCAAAATCGATAACCAAAATGTTGCGCGGATCAAACACTCTTTATTCTTCAATCTACTGGTGTCTTCAAACCGACTCGCGCAAATCGCGTCCCGTCATCTCCTGAGGTTTAGCTGCTCCCAGCAAACCCAGCATTGTCGGCGCCACATCTTCCAGTGCGCCTTCCTCGCGCAGTTTCACGCCTTTTGATTCTTCATCGATCAGGTGAAATGGAACCGGATTGCTTGTGTGGGCCGTGTACGGGCCTCCTGTTTTCGGATCGATCATCAATTCCGCGTTGCCGTGATCGGCGGTTATCAGGCTGATGCCACGCTTCGCTTGAATTGCCTTGGTAATTTTTCCGAGGCACTCGTCAACATATTGACACGCCTCGATCGTCTTATCGAGCATTCCTGTGTGGCCCACCATATCGGGGTTCGCAAAATTCACGATGAACACGTCGGTTTCAGCTTCCGCGATCGCGCCCAATAGTTTGTCCGTGACGATGAACGCCGACATCTCCGGCGCCAGATCGTAAGTTGCGATCTTTGGCGATGGCACCAGCAGCCGTCTCTCGTAAGGAAACTCGCGCTCACTACCGCCGTTGAAAAAGTAAGTGACGTGTGCATATTTTTCCGTCTCCGCCATGCGATAGTTACGAATCCCTAAACTCGCGAACACATCAGCCAGGATATTGACCGGTTGGTCCGGGGGAAACGCCACCGGCAAGGGATAGTTCTTGTCGTAAACCGCGAAGCACACGAAATGCACATGCGGACGATTGCTTATCGCAAATTCGTCAAAGCCGGGTACGGCCAACGCGCTGGTAATCTGGCGCGCGCGATCGGCACGAAAGTTAAAAAAGATGACTGCGTCACCGTCTTCAATAGTCGCAACTGGTTCACCGCTGGCGCGAGTTACAACAATCGGCTCGACAAATTCGTCTGTGATGGCGTGTTCGTAGGATTGTCTAATCGCCGTTAAGGGATCGGACGTGCGCAAGCCTTCGCCTTTCACCAGCAAGTTGAAAGCGCGCTCGGTGCGTTCCCAACGTTTGTCGCGGTCCATCGCATAGTAGCGCCCGACCAGGGTCGCAATTTCGCCGACGCCAATCTCGTTCAGTTTGTCCTGCAGAGCGGCGACGTACTTTTCAGCGGAGGAAGGCGGCGTGTCCCGCCCATCCAAAAAACAGTGAACAAAAACTCGGCGCACTTCGCGTTGTTTCGCCAGACGCAAAAGCGCATAAGCATGCTCTTGTGAGGAATGAACCAACCCATCCGAAAGCAAACCCACCAGGTGCAGCGCGCGATCGTGCTTCACAGCATTGTCGATCGCCGAGTTCAGTGCCAGATTGTTATTGAACTGGCCAGTTGCGATTTCATGATTGATGCGTTCGACGTCGGTGCGCAAAACGCGGCCGGCGCCAAGACACAGATGACCCACATTCGAGTTGCCCATCACCCCGGGCGGCAGACCCACACATTCGCCTGACGCTTGAATCAGCGTGTGCGGATAATGTTCAGTTAGCTCGCGGTAATGCGGCATCTCAGCAAGCGCAATTGCATTGCCTTCGCGTTCCGCGCGATAACCAAAGCCGTCGAGCACGATCAGCGCAAGTGGCCCTCTTTTATTCAACCGTTAGCTCCGTCCCAGGTCTTCAATTTTCAGTCTTTGGGTGCCAATAGTCGGGACTCTCCCGCATATTCGGATCGGGTCGCTCCATCCAGCGTTCCGGCCGGTGCAGCGGGATGAAACCGAATCGCTCATACAAACCATGCGCATCTTTTGTCGCCAGCACCCAGCGGCGAAAGCCCTGCAACTCGGAATGCGCCAGTATCACTTCCATTAACCATTTCGCCAAACCACGGCCACGATGATCGGGAATTACAAACACATCGGCGAGCCAGGCAAAGGTTGCAAAGTCTGTAACCACGCGAGCGAAACCGACCTGTTCAGCTCCTTTGTAGATGCCGAAACAGAATGAGTTATCAATCGAGCGCCGCACAACTTCAACGCTCCGACCGACTGCCCAATAGGTCTGTGTTGAGAGAAAGTGATGAATGAAAGCGACGTCGAGACGCGAGCGATCAGTTTTGATTTGATACTCGCCGCGTTCCCATGAATCGATCATCTTTTTGGAGTGGAATGTTCTGTAGGTATTTCGTGTCAGGCGTAGAAGAGTAGCTTGCCTGACCTGGAATTGAAAGTGGAAAGGCGGGGTCAACTATCAAGAGAGTTAGAACGGGCTCGCCGATCAGGCAGCTTTGACAGCAGCCGCTGTTCCCTTCTTGCCTGCGAACTTTGCTTCAGCTTTTCGCCGCCAGCGTCGGACGGCAATGAAACTACCAAGGGGACTCAACAGCAAGCGCGGCAAAATCACGATGAACAGGATAGCAATAAGCACTCGACTTGAATCTACTGTACTAAGCGCTGCGCCAACCAGGTCAGATCCGAATATCAACAAAATATATAGGAGCAGATATAACAACCAGCCGGACATCCATCCGAAGGCCCAACCGAGGGCGATGGCGTTCACCAATTCTTTTTGTAATGCAAGCTTTTTCCGTCTCAGTGTCAACCAAATTAAGATCGCGCCGCCGGGGAAAAAGCAGAAGAAGAAATCGACAATTACACCGAGCACACAGGGAATTATTAGTCCTCGCAAACTACGTTTGGCGGAAGCTATCTGCTGCTCGTAGACGGATCGGGTTTGCCAGTCCAGGATCGAAGTGGCCAGAACGTCATGAAAGATCTCATAACGCGTGGCAACGTCAACTCCGGCTGGCGGATTCAGCGGTCGCAAGATCCGCACGTCCTGAGCACTAAGTCTGTTAAGGATTGCAGTGAGTTCGACTTCAGGTAGCTCGGTGTAATTGGCCAGATCCGAGGCCGTCAGCGCAATCTTCGAACCTGAGGGTGTAACTAGATAACGAAACACCTGGGCCGCGGACTCCTGCTCGGCCGTCGACAGCGCGCTCATCGTCTTGTCCAAATGACTGCGAACGATGCTGCTGGCGCCGCCCAGCCGCTTTAACGTTGCCAGTCTGAGAATGTGTGAGCCCGCTTTTAGTTCTTCATCCCACAGACGCGTCATTACCAGTTGCAGATAAGGCGTTTCAATCCTATCGGATTGGTTTGCGTCATCGACGACGCCGCGGCCCGAACCGCTCCAAAGCACTTGACCGATCTTCACCTGATCGAGCACTGCCTCAACCAATTGAATCTCAGTTAGCACTGCCTGGTTTGCCTGAACGCGGCGGTTAAACTCCTCTACCGGCTTCTGAATCGCCGCGCGCGCCGATTTTCGATCGAGGTGTTCGATTCGCAAGTAGGTGTCGAACAGGTTTGGTATGCGTCCCTTGAAAAAATCCATTTTGGCGAGCGCATCCTCGCGAATCGAAATCAAAAAATTGGCACGCAGACCGGGGCGGTTGACCGCTCGCGGCAATTCCTCGGCAAAACTTGATTCACCTATGTCTTGCGGGTGATAGAGAAAGTACTCTTCAAATTGATCCAGAATGATTAGCAGCTCGCTGCCTGCGCAATCAGTCCACTTCTGTAAGTAATCTGCGAGAGTCGCAGTAGGCTCAATTTGATCGCATTTGGCGCCGGGAGCAACCTCCTGGATTGCCTTGGCAATCTTTTGCTTCAGGGCCTCGACGGGATCATCTCGCCAGGCGCCGAAAGCGACGACGATCGATTCGGCCAGACCGCGCGTTTTTACATTTTCGCGCGCCAGCTCCCGCAACGACGAGACGACGCCGGCATTTATCACTGAGCTTTTCCCGACCCCGCTGGGACCGTAAAGCAGCGTTAGCCGCGAAGCCATGAGGTTTGCGGTGATCAGCTCGCGTTCTCGCTCGCGGCCGAAAAAGAAGGGCGCGTCTTCGCTCGCGTAAGGGATTAGACCTTTGTAGGGACTGTCTGGTGAGAGCGGCATCGTCGTCATTAGGTTGCTGGCGGCAAATCCTGGAGACCGTGCGTTAACCCGGCGACATAGTCTTCCAACGGGACATCAAGAATTTCTACGTCGCGTTTTTGCCAAAACTCGTAATCAAGCGGATCGGGATTCAATTGAATGGCCCACGATTTATAGCTGAGTTTTTGCTCGCCCCAAATGCGGTGAAGAATTACCCTCAAGTTCCAATCCCGCAAGCCATAACCCAGAAACAGGAAATGACTCTTGCGCAGTTTCACGGCAAGTGTAATCGGCAAAAGATTGGAGATGTCGGTGCGGGTAAGAAAGTCAATGTAATGATCTTCGGTGATCACATAACTGTCTCTCTCAGCGTTGAGCCGATCTATTTCACCGTGAATCTTTAGGATGACCGTTCGCTGGTCCAGCGACAGATCCAGATATTGATTAGGAATGGCAATTAGCCGCGGCTCGCCGTCCGGGGGACGGTGTAAGAACTTGCCGCGATTTTCCCCGTCAGCAATATAGGAAACTAAGTCGAACGGTTCAGCGGCGGCTTGAAACGCGCGCTCCAACACATCGTCGTAGTTTGTCGTAACGATGAGCTGATACTTGGGAGGGTAACCTTTCGCGCGCATTGCTGCAGGAAGAGAGGCAAGCAAGTGATGCAACGCGGTCGGTGGGTAATCTGCATCAAACAACGTTCGCAGGTTTTCATAAAGCGGCCCAGATCCCTCCATGACGCTGGCGAACTGAGAAACCCGCACCAGCTCCATAATTTCGTTTGGCGGGTAATCGAACTTATCCGCAAGGTAAGCGGCGAGTTCGTTACCGCTGGGCAAATAACGGCCGCGTTGCCAGGCTGTTTCGTGTGGCCGGCCGCAAAGATTCACACCCGCCCCAAGGAGCGGCACAACTCTGCCGTCGACCAGTGCCTGAATAACGCGATTGTAGTGTGGTTCGAGAGGAGTACTCATGGCTTAAGTTGTAGATCCGATTTATGAGTTTCGGACGCGGTATCCCGTGAAGTAACACCCTGTCGCAGGAATCTTGCGAATCGCAGTTCAAGAATATGAGTAATGACCAGTCCGCGTGAATTCTGTACGAAGTTTTTCAGCCCGTCAATGTTTTCGTAGGAAAACAGCGGCGGCGCGTGGCGACATCCTTAGAACGAAAGCATTTGCATTGGTTCGAGCTCGCCTTTGCTCGTTCAGCTCGCACCGCGCTCTTAGGTAATGCTTGCGTTTGGCGTGGTGACTAGGCGGGAATTTCCCGCCTCAAGTAGAAAAGCAAATCAGTCGACGGTGGGGCGATGCCAAGTTGGCGGATCAGGCCAACTACCTGGCCACGGTGTAGCGTCGCATGGTTAGCAACGTGCTGCATTTGATCCACCAGCCGCATTGAATTGGGATCGCTGTTGAGAAGAGTGAAAGAAAGCTCAGCGCTCAGTCGTGCTCCATCGAGTTTGTTAATAAAAGCTGTTCGTCGCTCGACCAGTTCACGCCATCGACCATCCAGCGTCTTTAGGTCCGGGCACGATGCGGCACTCCAAATGGACCACGCTTCCGCGCCGGCAGGCGATCGGCCATGCCATCGTTCCAGCCAAATCCATTCAGCGCCCGCCATGTGCACGAGCGTCCCGAGAATTGAACTGTGACTGATATTGAAGTCGCGCCGCAGGTTTTCGTCGGAAAGCTTTGTGGCAGCATCCAACGCTAAACCATTGGCCCACTCGGTGTAATCAAACAGATGCTTGACGTCGATTAGATTCATTGCTTGCTTGAGCCTTAAAAGCGGAACGGCCAGGAAAGATTGCGGCTCCGCGCAGGTCTTCTTCAATTCGAAGCAGTTGGTTGTATTTGGCAATGCGGTCCGTTCGCGAAAGCGAGCCTGTCTTGATTTGCCCGGCATTGGTTGCCACCGCTAGATCGGCGATGAAAGGATCTTCCGTTTCGCCCGAACGGTGCGAAATAACTGCGGTGCGGCCATGCGTTTTGGCTAACTCAATGCAATCCAGCGTTTCAGTTAGCGTGCCGATCTGGTTCACTTTGATCAGAATGGAGTTGGCAACGCCGAGCTCAATTCCCTTGCGCAAAAATTCCGTGTTGGTCACAAAAAGATCGTCGCCGACAAGCTGTACGCGCTGGCCCAACTGGTCCGTCAAAGCCTTCCAGCCGTCCCAGTCGTTTTCCGCCATGCCGTCTTCAATCGAAATGATTGGATACTTCCGGCTCCAGTCGTCCCAATAGGCGACCATTTCAGCGCTCGACAGCTTTCGCTTGTCGCTCTTCTTAAAGACGTACGAAGTGCCGTCGTAAAACTCACTCGCCGCAGGATCGAGCGCCAGCAGGCAATCCTTGCCGGCGGCGTACCCCGCGGCTGTGATTGCCTCGAGGATTGTTTCGACGGCTTCTTCGTTTGAACGAAGATTGGGAGCAAAACCGCCTTCGTCCCCAACGCTGGTGGCATAGCCCTTCTGCTGCAAAACATTTTTCAAAGTATGAAAGATTTCGGCGCCGAAGCGAAGGCTTTCACTAAAGCTCTCAGCGCCAACCGGAACAATCATGAATTCCTGAAAGTCGACGTTGTTATCGGCGTGCGCGCCGCCGTTGATTATATTCATCATCGGCACAGGCAAAGTGCGCGCATTGGGACCACCAAGATATTTGTAAAGCGGCACTTCCAGATAAGCCGCAGCAGCGCGCGCCGTAGCCAGCGAAACTGCGAGGATCGCGTTCGCGCCCAGCTTCGATTTCGTTGGCGTACCATCCAAAGCAATCAACGCGTGATCCACTTCGGCCTGGTCCAACGCGTCGAGTCCGGCAATTTCGCCAGCAATGATCTCATTCACATTGCGCACTGCGTTAAGCACGCCCTTGCCGAGGTAGCGCTTCTTGTCGCCATCGCGAAGTTCAACCGCTTCGTGTTCGCCTGTGGAAGCGCCGGATGGCACCGCTGCTCGTCCCACTTCTCCACCGGCGAGCGTCACTTCCGCTTCGATTGTTGGGTTACCGCGAGAGTCCAATATCTCGCGCGCGTTGATTTCTTCGATCCAGCTCATGATGTTTTGTCCATCCTATGAAGCTCAGCAATCGCGGCTCGGAAGCGCGAACGACTTTACCATCCGGCCGTCCAGCCATCGTAACAACGTTAAGTGACTCAGCCTGCGGCGCGCGCCCCTGCGACAGTTGGGTCGGCTGAAGATTCAGGCTCGGCGGCCGCCAACTCCAGGCGCACACTGATCACGCGCCGCCGCTCGACGCGATCGATTTCGAACATAAGCCCGTTGTATTCAACCTCTTCACCCGGCTTGAGCACGTGCCCGGCTTCGGTCATCAAAAAACCGGCGATGGTTGTGTAAGCTTCCGATTCCGGCAGACTCAATTTCAACCTGCGATTGAGATCTCGCACCGCCAGGCCGCCGGCGAGAATGTATTTCCCTTCTCCAGCCGGAGTGATTTGCTCGTTCACTTCCTCGTCATGCTCGTCGGAAATATCGCCAACGATTTCTTCCAACAAATCTTCAAGTGTGATTACGCCCTCCAGGCCGCCGTGCTCGTCGACGACGAAACCGAAATGCGCTTTGGCTTTTTGCATTTGCCGGAGAACGTCTTCGAGTCGTGCGGTGTCGACTACATATAAGGGCGGCTGCAGCACATCCTCAACACGAAATCTTTCCGGACTAAGCAGGTAAGGCATTATGTCTTTGCTATGAATAAAGCCGATCACGTTATCGAGTGATTCACGATAAACGGGCAAACGCGAATAACGATATTGCTCGAAGGCTTTGGTGATTTGGGGCAGCGAACAATCGCTGGAGATTGCAGCCATCTCCGTTCGCGGCACCATCGCCTCGCGCACCAGCGTGTCCGAGAATTCGAAGACGCGATGAATCAATCGTCTTTCTTCAGCACGCAGGTAACCGCTTTCGCGCGCCACGTCCACCAGTTGCCGTAACTCCGTTTCGGTGTAGACCGAAGCGTGATCAAGACTTGACCTGAGTCCAATCAATCTCCCCAGCTTGCTGCCGACCGTATTGAACAACCAAAGGGGCGCGCTAAAGATCCGCGCAAACAACTCCAGCGGTCCAGCCGCAAACAGGGCCACGGGCTCGGCACGCTCTAAAGCAATCATCTTGGGCATCAGCTCCCCAAGCACAATATGCAAGAAACTGATGATGCTGAACGCAATCACGATTGCCATCACATGCGTCACGTAGCCCGCCCGTCCTTCAGACGCGATGGACAAGGCCAACGGGTGGAGCAGGTCGGCAATTGTAGGTTCACCAATCCAACCCAGGGCCAGCGAGGCGAGAGTGATTCCCAACTGCACTGCAGAGATAAAGATCGTCGGGTTGTTCAGCAGGCGCAACGCCGCTCGCGCATTCTTACTGCCCGCGGCTGCGCGTGCTTCGACACGAGCCCGTCGCACCGAGACCAGCGAAAACTCGGAAGCCACAAAAAAGCCGTTCGTCGCCACCAGCAATACGACGCCGATCAGTTTTAGAAATACCATCATAGAAGCAGCGCGGGTGGTAAAACTTTCCGCTGAAAAATACAGGTGAGATTACTGCCAGGTTTGTCCATTGATAAAGGCGGAACTGATTCGATGAGGAAGTATAACACGGGCACCCTGAGGGCAAGATCAACGTCGGGCCGGTCTGCGGCCGCACTATCCGGGCGGCCTGATTTTATTGATCTTAATGCGGTTTTGAACAAGAGGCGCTGTCAGTGTCCGGCGCTCGCCGCAGCGGCACGGGCGCGCGCGGGGCGGCGATCGTGTTTCGCACAGGCACGTCCTAACGCTTCTTCGACGCGCGGCTCGATGTTGCATTCGGGCTGGCGGCAAACGGCGGCAAGTTCGGAAATCACCAGATAGCGTGAGCGCTCGAGCATGCGTTGTTCGCGAA
>JBDTTW010000340.1:0-8799 GCA_039930405.1 bacterium | reverse complement strand
CCATCCGCGTGATTGTCGGATAGGCAACGAAGCCGGGGGTGGGAATTAACACTTCATCGCCCGCTTCGACGAGGGTCATCAGGGCCAGATACATCGCTTCCTGCGATCCGGCAGTGACTATGACTTGATCGGTTGAGAGATTCAGGTGCGGATAATCATGGGCCACGCGTTCACGCAGAGCCGGCAATCCGGCTTGTAAAGTGTAGCCGTTGCGTTCCTCCTGAATGACGCGCATCGCCTCGCGACGAATCACTTCGGGAGTCGGCAGATCAGGTTCGCCCAACCCAAAACTGATGTCGCCGGGCTTGGCGCGATCAGTAATCGAACGGATGGGACTCCTTTCGATCCCGCGCAGAAATTGTGGTGGTTGGAATGCTGGCAAGTGCTTGGCCTAAGCAACTCTCCGCTGGCTGCCCGCAAGCCGCTGATTCACGATGCGCCAGAAGATTGCGACTGCTTTAGCCTTGTCATCGAAGAAGTCTTCAAAGAAACCGGATTTGTTTAGAGGTGGGGGATATGAATAGCGCTCGCCATCGTCTCCAAGCTCAGTGATCCAATCAACTGGTTCTTGGGGATCGATTAAGGAAAAGAGGTCAGGTGGATATAAGAACGGCCGACCGGCGTCGTTCAAGAGGCGGAGGTGATCGGCTTCAATACCGATAACAACATATGGTTGCCCGAACGTGAGGTCTCGATAGCGCGCACTCTTTTTCTTCAATTTTACGATCATGGTCGATTCACTCTCACTCGCTTCACTTCGATCCTGCCGATTCCAGGATGCTCATACCAATGAAATTCAAAACATTCACCGTTAACGTCCATCCGCGGACCACTCTTCTTTACCCATTTTGACGCTCTGCCACCATATTGCGCAACCAGACGATGAACATCACGAATACGTGTGCCTTTGGCGATGACTCGCGCCTCTGAAAGAATCAAGCGAGTAAGCTTGAAGTTGATTCAACCCTCCCCACGGCAAACGAAAACTTCATCTCACCGCAAATAGTCTTCCAACTGCACCGACGCGTCAGTTTTTTCGTCGCGATATTTCACGATCACCGGAGCATAAAGCGATAACCCCCAAGCCTTGCCCGCTTCGCTACGCACATTTCGCGCGCCCGGAACGACCACCGCACCCGCGGGAATTTCGAGCGGCGACTCGGGCGTCCGTTGATAAATCTTTTCGCGTGCCAAATCGTAAACCGGAGTTGAGCCGGTGAGAATTGTTCCCGCCGCCAGCACCGCACGCTCGCGCACAATCGTTCCCTCGTAAACGCCGCAACCGCCGCCAACCAGCACGTCGTCTTCAATAATCACCGGCACAGCGCCCACCGGTTCCAGCACGCCGCCAATTTGCGCGGCAGCCGAGAGATGCACACGCTTGCCGATTTGCGCGCACGATCCGACCAGCGCGTGGCTATCGATCATTGTGCCTTCATCAACGTAAGCGCCGACGTTGACATACATCGGCGGCATGCAAACTACGCCCGATGCGATGTACGCGCCCTCGCGTATGCTCGAGCCGCCGGGGACGATGCGAATGTTTTCGTTAAGAGTCGTCGGTCGCGTGCGATACGTTTCCTTATCGAAAAAGCGCAACACTGACGAGGCAGACATGTCCACCAGTTGGCCCATGCGAAAGCCGAGCAGTATTCCCCGCTTCACCCAGGAATTTACTTTCCAGGTCCCGTCCGCCGCGCGTTCAGCCGCGCGCACCTCGCCCCGATTCAAGGCAATCTTAAATTGATCGAATAAGGCGCGATCGTCCGGACCAAATTCACCGCCGGCGCGCGCGCTCAGTGCTTCAATGTCTTCACGAAGTGGCATGCGACGCTTCCTTAAGTAAACCCAGCTCGGCCATCACGTCGCGCAAACGCGCGCGACTGGTTTCCTGAATCGGCACCAGCGGCAAGCGAAAGTTCTCGCCAATCAGGTTCATCATTGCCAGTCCGGCTTTCACCGGCCCGGGACTCGACTCAATAAAATTTGTTTCCATCAACGGCAACAGGCGATAGTGCAGCTCGCGTGCTTCATTCCATTTTCCCGCCAACGCCAGATCGACAAGACGCGACATCAACTCCGGTGCCTGATTCGAGGCAACGGAAATCAAGCCGTCGCCCCCCAGCGCTATCAACGCGAACGTGATCGCGTCATCGCCTGAGAGAACATTAAACCCCGCGGGCCGCCCACGCAGAATTTCCATGATCTGCGACAAGTTTCCCGACGCTTCCTTAACCGCCACGATGTTTTCGCAATCGCGCGCCAGCCTTAATGTCGTTTCGGCGGCTATGTTGCACGACGTGCGGCCAGGCACGTTGTAAATGACAATCGGCACATCGACAGCCTCAGCAATCGCGCGAAAATGAGCATACAGGCCGTGCTGGGTGGGCTTGTTATAAAACGGGGCGACGACGAGGACCGCGTCAGCACCGAGACGTTGCGCGATTTTCGAATTCTCGATAGCGGCTGCAGTTGAGTTGCTGCCGGTGCCGGCGATAACTTTCGCGCGACCACGCGTGAGTTCGATCGCGCGACTGATGACGCGTTGGTCTTCTGCTTCAGTCATTGTCGCACTCTCGCCCGTCGTGCCGCAGGGCACGAGCAAGCGCACGCCGTTGTTTAGTTGATACTCAATCAACCTCGTTAGCGCGGCATCATCGATCGCGCCGTCGGAAGTGAACGGCGTTACTAAAGCCGTGGCGCAACCGCGCAGCCAGTCAGTCTTTCGTGTCATCTCTGTACCTCACTAAATCGGCCAGTAACGAATTAGAAGTCAACGTGGCAGCCTCTCAGGTTGGGAAGGGGGCCTGCCCCCGCGCTTTCATTGTGCCTTCAACGCTGGGCGGGGGCGTGCCCTCCTTCCCGACCTCGAGACTTCCAAGCTTGAATTATCTTCACCTAGTCTGAGGTTCGGTGACTAGCAAGTATCTCGTCAATAACTTCCGAAAACTCAAATACACCTTTGCGGCCAACAAGCCAATGAGCGGCGAGCAAAGCCCCGGCAGCAAAGCCTTCACGCGAGCGGGCCGTGTGCGTCAGGGTGATTTGATCGGCAGCAGAATCGAACCCGACTCGATGTGTTCCTGGAATGTGGCCGGCACGCGTTGACGCGATCGGGATCTCGGCCTTGATGAATTCAGCCATCACGTTCTTTAACTGCAACGCCGTGCCGGACGGCGCGTCACGCTTGCGCGAATGGTGCTGCTCTTCAATGAACGCCGCATATTGATCCATGCCGGCGAAGAGTTGTGCGGCGTTCCGGACGATGCGATAGAAAACATTGACCCCGATCGAGAAATTTGCGCCATAGACCAACGCGCCAGCGTGTTGGGTTATGATTTCCTTTGCGCGACTTTCCTCATCTTTCCAGCCCGTGGTTCCCTCGACCAGCGGCACACCGGCCAGCGCGCACGCTTCGATATTTTTTAGGACAACCGGTCCGCTGGAAAAATCAATCGCGACATCATGACGACGTAACATTGCCGCCAGCTCGTCCACATCTTGATCAGACTCGTTCGACGTCAGCTTGATTCCCATCTGAGCGCCGGCAGCCGCTGCCTGCTGTTCGACAAGTTGGCCCATCGCGCCATATCCAATCAGTGCCAACTTCATCGCGGCGCTCCTTCGGCAATATGTTTCGCGTGCGTTAGATCCGCCTTACTAAGCAGAGTGCGAACCAGTCCGGCATAAAGCGTTACCGCGTCCGTGAGCTCGCGCTTGCTTACATATTCGCCGTCAGTGTGTGCCTGGAAAATTGAGCCTGGCCCAATCAAAAGCGGCTGCCCCCAGCGCGACAGGTACGGAATGTCGGTTGTAAAGCGCACGACGCATCGCTCGAAACCGTCAACTGTAAAAAGATGGACCGGACTGTGCACCGATAAATATTCGAGTTCAGCGCGGCCTGCGACCGCCTTTTCCAATATTGATTTGACGCCGTCTGTGTCGCTTACCAACCGCAGTTGCAGAACGGCGGAAGCTTCTGCGGGTATTACGTTCGCGCGCGCGCCGCCGCTGATGACGCCGATGTTGCACGTCGTCTCGCCGAGCAACGCGTCGCTGGGCCATTGGCACTGGCGAATGTCCTGCAGCACGTCGAGCAGCTTTTCAATTGCCGACTCGCCCTGTTCCGGATACGCCGAATGTGCGGAGCGTCCGGTCGCCTGCAGCGTTAACCGCAGCGAACCCTTAGTAGCACTGGCTAATCTATTGTCCGTGGGCTCGCCGTTAATTAGGTATTCACACTCACTCGCAAGCGGGGTAGCGTTCGCAACGCGCGCGCCTTCGCTGCCCGCCTCTTCGTCAACCGTAAACAGCAGCCCGACTTCGTTCACGCCATCCGCACGCAACTGTTCGGCGGCGATAATCTGCGCGGCAATGATTCCCTTAGCGTCACAGGCGCCACGACCGTAAATCGCTTCGTCAGTTTCGCTGGCACCGATGTGCGGCGGCACTGTGTCCAGGTGCGTCGAGAGAACGATTCGCGGGGCCGCGCCGGTGGTGGCAAAAATGTTGCAGCGGTCTTTCTCAACTTCCTGTCGCTCAACCTTGTAACCCAAACTCTCAAGGTGCGCAGAAAGAAACTCGCCGGCGGCTTTTTCGTCACCGGTAACGGACGGGATGTCGATTAGTTTCTTTGTTAGCTCAAACAGATCCATTCAGTTTGTACTTGCGTGCTCGTTGTTCTTAAGCAGGAATGCTTACCCCCCACTCGTCAATTGCGGTGTGTTCCTCTGCGGACTGCTCAAAAAATTCCCTATGCAGTCGCAGCACCACCTCGCGCGCGCGCGTTTCTTCAACCGCGAAAGTGAGATTGATTCGCGACGCGCCCTGCGAGATTAGCGAAACGTTGATGTCGCTAATGGTCGAGAAAATTCGCGCCGCAATTCCCGGCGTGCTGCGCAGGCCCTCGCCGACGATGCAAAGAATCGCCCGCTCCTCCTCTATAGATACAGTTCCAAGTTTCTCAAGCTCGGCAACGATCGTTGGCAGCGCGGTCGTGTCGTCGAGAGACAACGACACGCTGACCTCGGAAGTCGTAACGACATCGACCGCCGTT
Organism: bacterium; assembly: GCA_039930405.1. Classification (GTDB taxonomy): domain Bacteria; phylum Acidobacteriota; class Blastocatellia; order Pyrinomonadales; family Pyrinomonadaceae; genus PSRF01. The sequence continues at coordinate 3,743 of JBDTTW010000340.1, read as the reverse complement.
CGATACTTATCAAAAATTTCAAAGATTGCGCGCAGAAAACCGTAAGCGCCAAGCATGCGCGCGGAAGTAATCTGCACAGTTGTGACGCCGGTTTTGTGCGCGATAGCTTTTACGGTTTGCGGTGACATTTCACTTTCGCCAACCACGACGGTGCTGCGCCCGTCGGGAGCGCGTGAATTGCAGATGCGCACTGGAATGTCGCGCTCGACCGCCGGGTGCAACGTCTTTGGATGAAGGACGCGCGCGCCAAAGTAAGCAAGCTCGGATGCTTCGGCAAAAGAGAGTCGCGGCACGGTACGCGCTTTTGGGGCCACGCGCGGATCGGCGGTTAGCACACCGGGCACGTCAGTCCAAATCTGAATCTCTTCGGAATCCAGAGCCGCGCCGATAATCGCTGCCGTGTAATCCGAGCCGCCGCGACCGAGTGTCGTCGTTTCACCCGTTGCAGTCGATCCAATGAAACCGCCCAACACCGGGACGCATGCGCGTTCGATGAGCGGCTGCAGTTGCGCTTGTGTGTTGGCAAAAGTTTCAGTCAGCAAGGGAGCAGCGCAGCCAAACTCATCGTCGGTGATTACGCAACGACGCGCGTCAACGTCACAGGCTGAATAATTGTTGTCGAGGAGGACTGCTGCCAGCAACGCCGCCGAAAGTCGCTCGCCATTGGAAGCCACCGCATCTTCCAACGCCTTACGCCGCCTGCGGTCTGTGTTGTGCTCAGCGGTCGCTGTCCTCAGCAGCTCGCGGATTTCAGTGCGGCTCTGCGCAACCAATTGTCGTAACCGATCTGCTTCTTTCGCTAACAGCGCGTCAATCACTCGCAAGTGTCGCTCGAAATGTTTTTCGAGCGAGGTCATGCCGGCAGCGGCGCTGGTGTTTGCTGCCTCCTTCACACTCGCAATCAGCGCATCCGTAAACCGAGCCATCGCCGACACCACGACAACCGGCCGCCGCTCAATGCGTTCGGCCACAATGCGCGCGGCGTTCTGGAAAGCGGTAGCGCCTTCCAACGACGTGCCGCCAAATTTCATGATGATCGAACTCATAGATACAAGTTGCAGTCTAGCACCTGCTCTGCCAAGGCAAATAAGAGTTTCATTGTTTTATTTGAAACCGCGCGCGCACGCTGGTCAGGTCGAAGAATATTTTTGGCAGCACTGCTTTGGTAGAACGACGAATCTTGACTCACTCTTCGTTGCTTTTACTTTTCCTGCACGCGGCCGAAGTCGTCCTGCAAACGCACTATGTCATCCTCGCCAAGGTAACCACCGCGCTGCACCTCGATGAAGACCAGTAACTCTTTACCCGCATTCTCGACGCGATGTGCCGAGCCCACCGCGATATCGATCGCCTGTCCCGCGGGTACGTCGATGTCCTGGTCATCGAGCGTGACCTTTGCAGTCCCCTGCACTACCACCCAATGTTCGGCTCGTTGCGCGTGTTTCTGATAACTCAAACGCTTGCCTGGCAAAACTTCGATTCGTTTCACTTTGAACCCATCGCCTTCATCGAGCACAGTGAAGGTGCCCCACGGGCGGCGATCGAATTTTGGTGAGTTGTCTTGGGTGTTATCAGTCATTGCTCATTCTTTCAGCCACCAGGTTTGTAAAGCAAACTGTTAGTTTGCGTTGGATCGTTGACACCCGAACGTGGATGTTTACCAACCACCGCAAACTAACAGTTTGCTTTACATCTAGTGTCGTTTGAAATACTGCACGGCGCGTTCGTGTTTCTCGGCAGCCGCGCGCGAGTTGAATGTGCCGAGGTTTTTCCGCTTGCCGGTTTTCGGATCTTTCTTTTTCGAATAGAGCCGGTACTTGCCTGACGGAAGTTTCCTGATCATTTCTTGCTCCGCTCCTGCGTAAAGCAAACTGTTAGTTTGCGTTGGATCGTGGCCACTCAAGCTTGAGTGCTTAACAACCACCGCAAACTAACAGGTTGCTTTACTCAGCCCGCTGCCGCCGCACGTCGAACTTTTGCCGGTTGCTTCTTCTTACGCTTGCCTCGCCGCTGCGGCGCCGGCGCATATCTTCCGGTGCGTTCGAGATCATATAAGGTGTAGCCCGTATCAAACATGTCGCGCTCTGGTTGCTGCCTATCAACGCTGTAGTCAAAAATCCTGCCATCTGTCCGGACATAAACCGAGCCACGTTTCTTTTTTAAGTATTGTTCGCTGGTTACCAGCGCGTACAGGTGCTGTCGTCCACCGAGCGTGCCGCTGGGCCGGCAGGGAATAAATTCCTGTCCATCCGGCAAACGATAAATATTCAACTCCAGCAAAACGGCGCGACCATAACGCTGCAGTCGCGGTACAAAGCCTTCAGGTAAGCCAAATCTCTGTTTCGCGATGTGCGGGTTGGCCTGTTTCAGAGTTGTGGCTGCAAGCTGCTCATGCGCCTTCTGCCTGCGCGCAGCCTCAGTCAACGCTTCTGCCAACTCATTTAGTCTTTCAGCTTCAGCCGCGCCGGAAACATTTGTAAAAGCAGCGTCGGTGTGGGCCAGCAACTGTTGACAGGCACTGCGCAACGCTTCCGAGCCGTCCAACAATCCGGCGCTGATTTGTTTCAAGCTCGCGCGACCATTGACCACCGCGTCAAGCTTTTGGCCGTCCGTCATCTCGGCCCACAAATCATCGCCGTTAGTCTGTTCTGACATTTCAGGCGAAGTTTACTGAATTCCCTGAAGCTTGCAAGAAAGTTTTCGTGAGGCTGGGAAGGTTCAAGCAGTTCTGCACTTGAGTGGCATAGACTTTAGTCTGTGGCGCACCGTCCGCAAGCACAGACTAAAGTCTATGCCACTCGATTCAAATCACTCGTCGTTCAGGCGGTTGCGAAGCGTTGATTGTTTCTTGCACGAGATCGCGGGGGGCAACTAAAAGCGGTATCAAGCCACCGCACTCCAATTTAATGAAAATCATGCGAAGCCACCGCCGCGACCTGGAATGAAAGCGCGCGAATGGTTTTTGCTTTCACCGAAATTACGTTGTCCTGGTTTTGCAGCGTCCCGGCAATCAAGAGAAAAGGTTGGTCAACTACCACTGACCGATACTTGTCGAACAATTGTGGATTGATGATGATGTTTGCCACTCCCGTTTCATCTTCCATAGTCAGAAACACAAAACCTTTGGCGGTGCCCGGCCGCTGCCGCACGATTACCCAACCGCCAACTTTCACGGCGCTGCCATCACGCAGTTGCTGAAGATCAATCGCCCGCGAAGCTCCCAGTTCGCTTAATTCCGCGCGGCGGTAAGCCACCGGATGACGCCCGATGGACAGGCCGGTGCCGCGAAAGTCAGCATCCATTCTTTCGGGACGAGTCATGGGCACGAGCGGCGAATTACCATCCTGCTCATGAAGCTCTTCGTACAATTCGCCCGCCGGACGCGCGACGCGTTCAACCTGCCACAACGCGTCGCGACGATTTGTTCCGTTGTCCAAAGTCCAAAGTCCAAAGTCCAAAGTCTGCCTATCGAAAATGTCTTCCGAGATTGAAAGTTGGGCGTTGGCCTTTGAGCTTTCTTCTGTTTTTGACTTTGGACCTTGGACTTTGGACTTTGGACTTTTAAGTAACTTTGGACTCGTTTGAATAAAATTCAGCGCCCCCACCGCCGCCAGTTTTCTTAGTTCATCTTTGCGCAGCTCAGGCACGCGCTGTTGCAAGTCGTCGATGCTGACGAATGCCGCTTCATTGCGCGCCCGCACAATGGCGCGGCCGGCTTCTTCGTGCAGACCTTTTACATAACG
>JBDTTW010000339.1:0-10411 GCA_039930405.1 bacterium | reverse complement strand
GGATAAAGCGCGTCATCGTAGTATTTCGGCCACCCGTCCGCAAGAAAGAACCGCTCGCGCCAAAATTTGTACCCGCGCTGAAGCGCTTCGCTAAACCTGCTCGCATCTGCAGCGGCACAGCGTTTTGTGATCAGCGAAAGCGATTGCAGCACGTAGGCGGTGTGAAAGTTGTCTACCCAAGCCTGATTCGCCGCCACACCGTACGGCCACGCTCCATCGCCGCGCTGCCGGTTCACAACGTAGTGCGCGGCGCGCACTGCGAAATCACAAAGTTCAGTCTCGCCCGTAACGGCGCCAACGGCGGCAAGTGTTTCAGCAGCAAGAAGGCTGGCATTGAAAACGCACGTCTGATCGCTGGGCGAGTAACTAAAACAGAGCTCAGCTTCTGAGTCGACCGTGCGTTTCAGGTCACGAAGGATAAAGTCACAACTCGTGCGGGCGATCTCCAAATAACTCTGCTCCAGGAATGTGTCGGCTGCCAACAGCAAAGCGCGCACAGCAAACGCAGTCGGCACAATCATCGGCGTCCCACGCGGAGCAAAAAAATGGCGGCTTTGCCAAGCGAAGTTGTATCCCCAGGCCGCGCCGCTATAGCCACCGATGCGCAGATTGATCAGCTCGTCCAACAGGTCGCGCGCTTCGCTTGCCGTTTCAGTTGTCCTCAGCCGCCGGTAATTCGCCAGGGCGGCGAGCGCAAATAGAGCGATGCCCTTAGCATTCTTTTGTGCCGGGACCAGCGCAAGCCCGCGCGGGTTTACCGGCGAGCGCTTGATGAGCTGCGTCCAAACCAATCGTGACGTTTCGGATTTTGCGAAGGGAGTAGCCTGAAAAACTTGGCTGTTGAGAGCGTCGAAAGGATCGGCGCCGGAAAAATTGCGCGCGCGTGACCATTCGAAAAGATCGCTGAGGGCTTGCTCAATTGAATTGTGCATCAAGACATTGGCCGCGGATTAACGCGGCTGGCGCGAATCTGAAAATCTTATGTAAAGCAAACTGTTAGTTTGCGTCGGTGCAAAACATTCATGACGAGATCAGGTTTCTGCCTGTTGAACTTCCCGGACGAACGCAAACTAGCAGTTTGCTTGACACTCTGGTCCGCGTTAATCCGCGTTCAGCTGCGGCTAATTTCTACCTGCAACCGAAGTCTCAATGCGCCGCGGCGTCTCAATAAAGCTCTCATGCCACAACTCAAACATTAGCAACGTCCAGAGCAGCTTGCGGTGATTGGCCACTCCGCGTTCATGTTCGTCCTGCAGTCGGGTCACGTAAGCAGAGTTGAAGACGCCCGCGCGGCGCACGCGGTCCGGCGACAAAAGGTCGCGGGCCAGCGGCCGCAGATTCTCTTTTAGCCATTTCGCCACCGGCACTCCAAAACCTTTTTTTCCCCGACGCGCGACGAACGGCGGCAGCAGATCGGCAACAGCACGCTTCAAAATATATTTCGTTTTGCTGCCGTGCAGTTTGTAGCTTGGCGGTAACGAGGCGGCAAACTCGGCAACTCGCGGATCGAGAAAAGGCGCGCGCACTTCGAGCGAGACAGCCATGCTCGCGCGATCAACTTTCGTCAAGATGTCTTCCGCCAGGTAGAGCCGCGTGTCCAGACTCTGCATCTGCTCGACGACATTCGACGATTCGCATTCGAGCAACATGCGTCGCGCGTCACCATAAATATCTCCATCTGTTCCCTGCAAAACTTCCGGAGTCAGCAGCGCTTGCTGTTCCTCGGGAGTAAACGAACCAAACCAAACGTGGTGACGCGTAACCGGGTCATACTTCGTGCCGGCGACAAAGCGCGACGCCTTGTAGTCAAGCGAAAGATTCTTGGTCTTTACCGGAAGCAATCCAATCAGCGGCTCGATCATTCCTGATCGCAGCAGGCGCGGAATGCGGCGATAGATTTCCGCCCAGCGATGGCCGCTATACATCGGATAACCGGCGAACAGCTCGTCGCCACCATCGCCGCCGAGCGCGACCGTCACATGCTTGCGCGTAAAACGAGACAGGAGATAAGTCGGCACCAGCGAAGGATCGCTGAAGGGTTCGTCCATCCACGAACCGATCTCGCCGACGAGATTCGCGGCCAGGTTCGCGCTCAATCGTTCTTCGTGATGGTCTGTGCCGAGAAACTTTGCCACCGCACGCGCGTATTGCGATTCGTCGAACGAAGACTCGGCAAACGAAATCGAAAACGTTTTTACTGGCTCAGAAGAAGCGCGGACCGCGAGCGCCGTAACGGCAGACGAATCGACGCCGCCGGAAAGCAGCACCCCGAGGGGCACGTCCGAAACCATGCGCATGCGCACAGAATCGGCCAGCAATTCGCGCAGCTGATCCGCAGCGTCGGCTTCACTCGGCACCGGTTGTTTTGTCTCATAGCAGAGCCGCCAATACGGTTCTGTTTTTATTTCGCCGTCTTTGAGCGTCAGGGTGTGCGCGGCCGGAAGTTTATTGATGCCTTCGTAAATCGAAAGCGGCGCAGGCACATAATCGAATGAAAGGTATTGGCGCAAGGCCTGGAGATTGAGGGAACTCTTAACGGCCGGGTGTGCCAGTAAAACCTTAGGCTCAGAAGCGAACAACAGCGTGTTTTCAAAGACACCCCAGTACAGCGGCTTTTCACCGAAACGATCTCGCGCCAACAATAGTTTTTGGCGCTTTGCGTCCCACAGCGCAAACGCGAACATGCCGTTCAGATGTTCGAGCATGGCCGCGCCATGTTCTTCGTAAAGATGCGGCAGTACTTCCGTGTCTGACTCGCTACGAAACGAATGGCCACGCTGTTCGAGCCGGCGCCGCAGCTCGCGATAGTTATAGATTTCGCCGTTGAGAATTACTGCGACGCTCTTGTTTTCGTTGAATGCAGGTTGATCGCCGGTGATAAGATCGATAATCGCCAACCGTCGCATTCCCAACGCGACGCCGCTAGTGACGAGCAAGCCTTCGCCGTCAGGACCGCGATGGACCATGCGTTCGCACATTGCGTGCAGCAGGTCCTTAGCGTCTGCCGCAGGCGGCGTGCGTGAATCAAGATTGGCCCAACCGGTTATGCCGCACATAGAATTCCAGTAAAAAGTGAAAAGTGAAGAGTAGCGCGTGCCGTGGGTACTAGCGTATGTCTGCTATCGTATTTACTCTCCACGCTTCACTCTTCACTCTTCACTCTTCACTCTTCACTCTTCACTTTTCTCTTTCAAATCCGATCTTTTCCCTGACCGCGTAGATCCGTTTCGACTGCGACTCGTGATAGGTGCGCACGAGCATTTCCGCCAGCAGCCCCATCAGGAAAAGTTGAATTCCCAACACCAGCATCACCATCGCCATCACCGGCAACGGCGTCTGAATAAAGTCGGCGTGATGGGGCCAGTCGGCAAACTTCATCAGGCAGGCGAGCAATGCCGAGAGCAGCGACACCCCAAAAGTAAGTAATCCGGCAAAGCCAAAAAGATAAAGCGGCTTCGTTTGATAGGAAGCCATGAACTTGATCGTGATCAGATCGAAAACGACTTTGATAGTCCGCGACAGTCCATATTTCGATTGGCCCATCGTGCGCGGATGGTGGGCCACCGGAATCTCAGTCACGCGCGCTCCCGCCCAGGCGGCGTATATCGGAATAAAGCGATGCATCTCGCCGTAGAGTTTGACGTCCTCGAGCGATTCGCGGCGATATGCTTTCAAGGAGCAGCCGTAATCGTGCAGCGGTACGCCGCCAATCCAGGAAATGAGCCGGTTGGCGATCATCGAGGGAATCTTGCGGGTGACGAGCGTGTCCTGCCGGTTTTTGCGCCAACCGGAAACCACGTCATAACCCTCGTCCATTTTGTTGAGCAGCCGGATAATGTCCGCCGGATCGTTTTGCAAATCGGCGTCCATTGGAATTAGCACGTCGCCTTTCGCGGCATCAATGCCGGCGGCCATCGCGGCGGTCTGGCCGTAATTGCGCTTCAGCGCCACGACGCGAACACGATCGTCCAGACGGGCAATTTGCCGCAGCACATTCAGGCTGCCGTCGCTTGAGCCATCGTCAACGTAAATAATCTCAGCCGAACGCCCCAGTGCCTTCAGTGCTTCGTCGAGCTTGGCGTGCAGCGGCAAAAGATTTGGTTCTTCATTGTAGACAGGAAGGAAAACAGAAACCTCGGGCTTTGCCCTGGTCTGGGTTGGCGCAGCATTAGTAACTAAGGTTTCTTCCTGTTCGTCGTAAAGTTTCATTTTCCCTCAATCGGCAGTGGCACAGACTAAAGTCTATGCCACTCTTGTCCTATTCAACCCGTCTGGCCACGCAAATAATGGAAACGCCAAAAGGAAAATTCAAATGACGCAAAAGAAATCGCTCGGCCGCAAACAGTTTTCCCAGAATACCGTTGAGCGCGCCGATTGTGATGTTGTTCTCTGAAGCAGGGCGTAAGCCCGTAACACGCATTAGCAGCCGGCCAAAAAATATCGGCGCAAAGAAACTGAGATTTACATAGCTGGCCCGCTCAATTTCAAAACCTGCTTTTCTTGCGGCTGCTTTTAAGCCACCCATCGTGTAGCGGCGACGATGATTGCTGATGTCGTCCTGCACGCCCCACAAAAACATGAATGCAGGAACAAACAGAACCGCCCTACCTTCGCGACGCAACACACGACGCATTTCTTTCAAACCGGCCACATCGTCATCAAGATGCTCCACTACATCCAGCCCAGTTACCACGTCAAACGAATCGTTTTCGTATGGCAACTGTTCCGCCGCACCTTGTTTCACCTGCTGCAAGCCACGCTCGCGGCAAAATTCAAGTGCCTCAGCCGAGACGTCTACGCCCTCGGCCTTACCAAACTGCGCAAGCATTTCGAGATTCGCGCCGGTGCCACAGCCCACGTCCAGAATATTCAGCGACTCTTCGCGTGAACTCGGTTTGAGTCCTGCGCAAACGCGTTTCAGAAAACTCTCAATGATCTTGCGGCGGCCGACAAACCACCAGTGCGTCTCCTCGACTCGATGCATGATCGAGTAGGTGTGCTGCTGCATCTCGCGCGGCAGTGGTTTGTCGATGATGTTGGTATTTGTGGACATTTCCGGGTCAGCGCCCTCAGCTACGCCGATGTCAGTTGCAACTTTGCATTGTAGAACAACTGGGCAGGAAACTCAGGGTTGGGAAGCGGGCATGCCCCCGCTCTGATGCCGAAACCACTCGACAAACTTCTTAATTCCATCTTCAATCTGCGTCTGCGGATTGTACGCAAGTAACCGCCGCGCTTTCGTAATATCGGCGAAAGTCTGCGGCACATCTCCCGGTTGCAGCGGCTGCCGATCGATTTTCGCCTTAACTCCCAATTCTTTTTCCAGCAACTCAATCAGCTCGCGCAACTCAACCGTGCGCGACTCGCCCAGATTGATAACCTCGTAGTTGCTGGCGTCGTAGTCAACGGCCGCACGAATACCGGCAACAATGTCGTCGATGTAGGTGTAGTCGCGGCGCGTCGTGCCGTCACCAAAAACCGGAATGGTTTTGCCTTCAGTTATCAACCGCGCAAACTTGTGAATCGCGAGGTCGGGACGTTGGCGTGGTCCATAAACCGTGAAGAAGCGCAGGCAGACGCAACGAATTCCGTATAGATGCGAATACGTGTGACACAGCAACTCGCCCGCGGCTTTGGTCGCCGCATACGGCGAAATGGGCTGGCGAATGGGATCGTCTTCGCTGAAGGGAACTTTTGCGTTTATTCCGTAAACTGACGAAGACGAGCCAAACACAAACTGCTTGATGCCGTGCTCGCGGGCCAACTCCAGCAGGTTCATCGTGCCCCTGATATTTGTTTCGGCATATAGCAGCGGCTGTTCCAACGACGAACGAACGCCTGCACGTGCCGCCAGATGAACGATGCAATCAAACCTGGCGCTGGCAAAAACTGTTTCCAGGCCCGGCTTATCACGAATGTCAATTCTGAATAAATTGTAGTTGGGGTTCTCTAGTTGCAGCCGGACGTTTTCGCTTTTGATCGCCGGATCATAAAAATCGTTGAAGTCGTCGACGACAGTAATCCGGCATTCGCCAGTCGCCAGCAGACGATCGACGAGATGCGAACCGATGAATCCGGCGCCGCCGGTGACTAGAATGCTTTGCATTGATCTTTGTACTTTGTATTTCGCACTTTGTCTTCGTCCTCGAACTCTGATCGACTTGTTGACCAGCTAATTCAAAAGCTAGACGAACAAAGTACAAAGCTCGAAGTTCAAAGTTCTATTTGGTAGCGTAGATCCACAGATGCCAACCCCAACGCGCGGCCAGTTGAGATTCCAACGAGCGCGGCAATAAGTTCCCCAACAACGGCAGCCAGCGCTTGTTAAAGAAATAAGCCTTTAGAGTAACCTCTGAAAAATCCTGAAAGAGCTCGGCCGCTTCCGCTCTCGAATAAACTCGCGCCAATGGATTGCCGGCGCCGTCGGTGTTCTGGCTCAAAAACTCTGCGTCGCCAAGGTACGTTTTCTTTTGCGACCGCAATAGTCTGGCATGTTCCTGCAAATTGTCGAGCGGCTCGCCGGTAAGTTTATGGACCAGGTGTACGCCGCTGTCCCACCTTAGCAACTGCGCGCCCGCGCGTCGCAGTAACGAAATGTTTACGCGATAGTTGTACGAATTGCGATGGTACAGCATAACAATCGCGCGCCCGCCGGGACGAAGCACGCGATGGATTTCGCGAATCGCTCTCGCCGTGTCGGGCGTGTGATGCAACACTCCATGCGAATACACGACGTCAAAACTCTCGTCAGCAAACTCGAGGTTCTCGGCGTCAGCGGTTTGAAACTTGCCCGGCAGCTCGAACAACGCGAATCGCTGGCGAGCTAACTCAACCGCAGCTTCCGTCAGATCGACTCCAGTGTAGTCTGCGCCTGCTTTCGCAAACTGCGCCCCGTCAGTTCCCAATCCACAACCAAGCTCCAAAACTTTCTGGCCGCGCGCGCCGGCAAAATCCGCCGCCGCTGGAATGTGCCATTCCTTTGTGTAACGGTGCGCTTCCACTAGCTCATAAAATCGCCGGCTTCCCGGTTCAGCAGCGGCAAACTTCACGCCGCAGGGATTCGCTTGCCAGAAAGCGCGCACCCGTTCCTTGAGATTTTGATTTGCTTCGGACATTAAAAGACGTGGAAGCTTACGAGGCAAATGGATAAAACGGTGTGTTGCGGAAAATCCAAAAGAACAAAATGACGCCAAAGATTGTCCAGATATATTTTGCGTCGAGCTGATTTCCTTTTAATTGTTGACCGTGGATTGCGGCGTTGGTAAAACGCGCGAACGCATAAAACAGGAACGGCAACGAGAGCATCAACAACGGGTTGAATTTAAAAGCGGCTAACACATCGCCATGCACCAGCGCGTGCATTGCTCGCGTGCTGCCGCAACCGGGACAGGCAAATCCGGTCAACGCGCGAAATGGGCAGGAGGGGAAAAATCCCGTTTTGCCGGGCTCAAAGACAAAGAGATAAACTCCCGCAACAGCCAGGGTTAACCAACTAAACGCAGCCAGCAAACGGGGATTTAACGTCTCAGCGAACATCACGAGAAGTTAAACTATCATGCGGGAATGTTTGGCGGGAAATGCGGCGTGACACTGTCAGCTTCGCGCTGCGCCGAGGGAAAACCTTCGGCGCAACGCGCTGCGAAAACCAGGATTCTAGAACCAGCCCTTCTTATTTTGAATGTAGGTCCTGACAAAATCCTCATCAGACTTTGTTAGGTAGATAATCCCTTCAACCAGACCAACGATTGAACCGACGCCGCAGGTTACCAGCGTGATGACTATCTGGATAATTCCTTCGGTGGTGTAACCGAGGACGAATTTATGAACGCCAAAACCGCCGAGCAGTATGCCGCAGATACCCGCAACAATTTTCTTGTCGGCGCCCATCGCTTTCCAGTCGGTCATTGCGCCTGAAGAACCCTGATTAACTGACTGCATCGGTTGATATCCCCCCGTCGAACTCATCGGCGCGTTACAGCTGGCGCAGTATTGAGCGCTTTCATCGTTTACCGCGCCGCATTTTGTGCAATATCTCGTCATAGTTTTTGCTCCGATAACTTTTGTAGATCCAGGATCACGATTCTGATCACCGCAAAGCGCCGGACTGGAAAGTCTTGACCAGCATCAGATGGGTTTCGTTTATGAAAAATGCGCGTTACAAAGGCGGTGCACCGCTCCCAATTATCTGGAGCCTAAGGCAGCCACGCCGCCCAGAAACACCATGAATATCACGTAAAACAATATCATCGCTAACCCGAGTCCTATTGAAATAAAACTGAAGAGTTTCGCTTTCTTGGCAGAGTCAGCGGCGCCGGCTAAATCTCCGGAAGCGACTTTCCCGTTTACCTGCGCGGCGAAAATAACCGCAACAATTCCCAGCGGGCAGCAACAGAACAATGAAATAATTGCCGGCACCAAATAGTTTGGCACGTTTGTCGGCACGCCCGTTGGCGCAGGCGGCGGCGTCCACTGTTGAGACATCTAGTAGTTTCTCCTGAATAGTTTTCTAACGTAGCTGTTTACGCCGCCGCTGCCTAGATGCCCGGGCCGCCAAAGTTCTGGGGCGGTGGCGGTGCGACGGTGCTTCCCTTACTCTTGCTCTTGCCAAAAATGGCCGTACCTATTACGCCGCCAAGCGTCGACAAGAGAACAAGAACGACCGCGCCGATCAGGCTGGCGACGACCATCAGGATCGAGCCCGAAAAAGGCAGATGTACGCCAGTCTTGTCCAACTGCTCTTGCATGGTTGCCATGCCCCACAAAAGCGCGATAGGCAAATATATGACGACGTAAATAATTCCGCCGACAACGCCAGCCAGGGCGCCCACCATCGCGCCGTCACCCATTGGCACAGGCGTAGGCGAACTCTTTATGTATAGGAAGGCGGCCAGCACGCAGCCGATGATGCTCCAGATACAACAGCAGAGACTGATTATGGGAATCAAAGAATGGATTGCCGAAAAGATGCCGACAATCAATCCACCGAGAAGTGCTGGCTTAAGTTTGTTGTTCATTGTTCGTAACTCAGAGATTCAGGCTGGAGAAAGCCGGACAAACTAAAAATAAATAGGATGGTCTGGAAAAACGACCTGAATAACTAACAAAGCAGACAGTGATTGTCAATAAAATTGAATGATTTTGTTCGTCTTGTCCGACAAACTTGAGTTTGTCGTTGCGATCGCCACCAAAGTTTCCGTGGATAGTTGGTTAGCGGCAAACTGAAGTTTGTCCGACATCACCTCGCTCGACAAACTAACCTTTGTCGGACATTATTCTTGCCATGTACGAATTTGCCGTCACTCCCGCGGTTACCAGCATTCGCCGCCGGGGCGTCGAGATAGCGGACGTAACGCCCGAAAGCCTTGGCTTTGAACTGGAACTCGAATCTGGTGACCGGATCATAAAGGTCAACGGCCGCACCATCCGCGACTACCTCGACTTTCGTTTTCAAACTGCCGGCGAAACAGAACTGATGATTGAAGTTCGCAAGGCCAGCGGCGAGGATTGGGAACTACAAATTGAAAGAGGCGAAGACGAAGACTTTGGTCTAAGTTTTGAGCAAATTGTACCGCGGCAGTGCGCCAACGAATGTATTTTCTGTTTTTGCAAAGGCAATCCTGAAGACGCTCGCCCGTCGCTTTTTATCCGTGACGAAGACGTCAGGCTCTCGTTTCTTTACGGCAATTACACCACGCTCACTTCTTTAACCGACGATGAACTCCAACGCATCATCGAACAACGTCTGACACCACAATACGTTTCCGTTCACGCTACGGATCTTAAAGTGCGCGCTTATTTGCTGGGCGTCGATGAAAAGCGCGCCGACATTCGCAGCAAGCTGCAAGCGCTGCTTGCTGCCGGCATCGAGATTCATGCCCAGGTTGTACTTTGTCCGGAAATCAATGACGGCGCGGTGCTGGAACAAACTATTCGCGATTTGGCAGCGGAGTATCCGCGCATCTCGAGCGTTGCGATCGTTCCCCTTGGTCTGACACGCTACAACACCGATTCAAGACTGACGGCGGTGACTCCGGAGTTTTGCCAGCAAACAATTGCTCAAGTCACCAAATTGCAACGCGAGTTGCGAAAGCGGTTGGGAACTAACTTCGCGTTTCTCGGCGACGAGATCTATTTGCGCGGCGGCGCACCAGTGCCTTCGCGCGCGCATTATGGCGATCTTCCGCAAATCGAAGACGGCGTGGGAATGGTCCGGTCGTTCAATAACAGTTTTGCTTCGCTGGTTAAGAGAGTAACGCGCCAGTCCTTGCCGGCAGCAGAAAAACTTAACGGCACTATCTTAACGGGAACACTTTTCGCGCCGGAGCTGCAAAAAACTATTGAAGATTTCAACGCGCGTTTCGCAACTCAGCTGAAAGTGGCAGCCGTCGCGAACACTTACTTTGGCGGGGAT
>JBDTTW010000338.1:0-22355 GCA_039930405.1 bacterium | reverse complement strand
TCTTGTTGGGATCGAAATCGACTGGCTTGACGACGAAGCCGTGAATCTTTTTGCCGAGCGCGCCGGTCCATTCCACTTCCTCGGCCGGCCGCAGCCTCGCCTGGTCCATCAATTCCTTATTGACGTGAGTTAAAGCAATGACACTGCCCGCATTCCCCCGAAAGATTTCGGCAGGACCCGACATCGTGCTGCTTACAAAGACGAAGGTATTGTCCGGAGCGACCGCCAGGTTGCTCGCGAAGATATTGCCCGCGACTTTCTGCTGCGCTCCGCCAGTGACTGGAACTTTGTAGACATTCTCGTAACCGCGATCGCCGGCTGTGAAGTAAATCGTGTTGCCATCGGGCGACAGCGCAACTTCGTCAACTGCCAGATCAAAGCCGCGCAACAACTCGACGCTGGTTCCGGCAGCGCGGTTGTAAGACATCAGCCGCCAGCGATCGGCTTCAAAACCCGCCGTCGCCTGTGACCGGTAAATAATGTATTTGCCGTCGGGCGTGTAGCCGGGCGTATCGTCGTAGCCTTTATTACTGACGGTAATGTTGCGAGCCGGGCCGCCCGCCGTCGGCACAATATAGACGTCGCTGTTCGTTGAGATTGCTTCAATCTTATCCGGATTGCGCAGGTAGGCGAGTTCTTTCGAATCAGGCGAGAATGAATAATCAACATCGCCCGCGACTGCATAAGGTGGCGAATCGAAATCGCCGGGCGTCAGATCGCGCGCCACGCCGCCTTTGCTGGGAACCACGAAGACGTGCGTGCGTTTGCGATCGCGCCATTCGACCCAATGCCGAAACAACAACCGATCGGTCACGTGCGCTTTGACTTTACTTTTCTCCGCCGCTTCATCCTTCACCCGATTGCAATCGTCGTTGGTGCAGTCCGGGTAAACATCAGACACGAAAGCCATCCAGTTGCCATCGGGCGACCAGACCGGGCCGCCGGCGCCGGTTGAGATTTTCGTCACCTGCTCTTTGTTGCTGCCGTCTGGTTCCATTACCCAAACCTGATCGCCTGTGATGTAAGCGATCTGCTTGCCATCAGGCGACCAGCGGGGCGAACTGGACGAGCCAGCGGCGTTGGTGAGCTGCTTCATATCGCCGCCGGCGGTCGACATGATATAGATTTGTGTAATTGTGCGGTTCGCGTCGAAGCTAACGTCGCCGATGGTAAAGGCCACACGCTTGCCGTCCGGTGAAACTTGCGGGTCGCCCACGCGGCGAATCTTCAACAAGTCTGCAACGGCGTAATGACCGGCCTGCTGAGCACTGGCGAATGATGACAACACAATGACGGACAGTGCGAATGCGACGAGGAAGCGTTTCATAGTTTACCCTCTTCAAAGTTTTTCGCGGATTTTTTGGCTAGCGGGAATATTATGGCACTACTGTTCAGCGCGTGCACGTTTCGCGGCGCTTTCATGATGGCCGAGAGTTCAATTGATTAATGGTTCGTCGAATCATACTAGGCTTGCTCAAGTTCGCTTTGCGCGTCTATTTTCGGCGCATCGAAATAATTGGGCGGGAACACGTGCCGCTCAAGTCACCCGTTATTTTCGTTCTTAATCATCCCAACGCCCTGGTCGATCCGGTTTTTCTTTTCTGCCTGGCGCCGCGCCGCGTTTCGTTCCTCGCCAAAGCGCCGTTGTTTCGCATGCCGGTGCTGGGATATTTGATACGCGCGCTCGATTCGTTGCCCGTCTATCGGCGCAAGGATGAGGGCGAAGACGTTTCGCGCAACGAAGAAACTTTTGTAGCGGCGCGCAAGCTGTTGGCTGGTGGCGGAACGATTGGAATTTGTCCGGAAGGCGTTTCCCACAACGAGAAGCGACTGCTGCCAATCAAGACCGGCGCGTCACGGATTGCCCTCGGCGCTGTCTCGACCGGCGAAGTAACTAATCTTAAGATTGTGCCCGCCGGCCTTTATTACACCTCAAAGACGCAGTTTCGCAGCAGTGTTTTACTTTACTTCGGCGAGCCTATTGACGTGCCGCCGGTTGCGCTCGAAGCCGATGGAAATCTTCCGCGCCCGGCGGTGCGGGAGCTTTCCGACAGCATCGAATGCGCGTTGCGCAACGTAATCCTCAACGCCGAACAGGAAGAGGCGCTGCAAACGATCAGCCGCGCCGAGAAAATCTTCTCCGCGGAAGCGGATGCTGAATCACGAGAGAGCCTGGCCCAGGAGCTGCAACTGCAGCAGCGATTCATAAAGGCCTACACGGTTTTACGCGAGCAGGCGCCCGAGCGTTTGCGCCGGCTTGAGTTGCGCCTGAGTCGTTTTGAACAGGAACTAATGCAGGCGGGTGTCGACCCTGATGATTTTTCGCCGCCGCCGGCGCCGGCCATCGTGCTAATGCACATCTTGATTCGCATCGCTGTATTCGTGACCTTGATAGTGCCGGCAACGTTGGGAGTCGTGGTCCATTACCCCGCCTACCGGCTGGGCCGTTATCTGGCGACCCGGTTTTCCCGAGACGAGGAAGACGTCATTTCCACCGTAAAAATTATTTCGGGAATGTTGCTCCTGCCGTTGACCTGGTTGCTGTTGGCCTCGCTCGTTTACGAATGGCTGAATTGGGAGCTGGCCGTGCTCGCGCTGTGGGTAATCCCGCTCTTGGGTTATCTGGCGGTGCGATTTTTTGAGGAGTTCGACAAATCCATCGGAGGGTTGCGCGCGCTTGCTTTCTTTTTAATGCGGCGCAGATTTTTCGTCCGCTTACTGGCGGAACGCAAAGCAATTCACAGGGAAATTATGGCTTTGGGTGAGGAGACTGCAATCGCAAGCCAATAAGTATTAGTGCCGAAACCAACCACGAGGGGAAAAGGGGGAGTGTTGCCTGACTCAAGCTATCTCTTGCGTGCTTTTGCCGCGTTCGCAGCTTTCGATCCTTTCGCTGGCGCGCGACGCTTGCCGCCCGCAGCTCGGACCGAGCGACCTTTGCGGCCCTCGCTCTGAACTCTGCCTGCTTTCATTAAGCTTTCATAACTGCCACGAACGACGTTTCGGGCTACTTTCAGTGAGTTCGCCAGCTCACGTTCACTCGGAAGATAACTGCCGACAGTCATCGCCCCTGATTCGATAAGGCTGGTGAGTTGGTCCGTGATCTGTTTCGTCATTGACTCAGGACGCTTACGGTTGACACGAATAGTTGTTTTCACCTCTGACTCCTCCTCCACACGATCGATTGTTTTTTAGGGGAAGTCGAATTCTATGCAGCGTTGCGCGATGTGTCAAATGTGAAATTTTGTATTCACGGGAAACGGACCAGGCCCTTGGGTTGTCGCGCACCACTGCCCGTTGGACCACCAAATCGGTGACATTTCCGTTACGTTTCCCTCACTCATTCATGATGCTTGTGGAGGCGAGTAGTCAGTAATCAGTAGTCAGTAGTCAGTAGTCAGTAGGACCAACACTGTCAAGCATGCGGAGGACGCAAACGATACCAACTATGGTTGTCGACCTCTAACTTCATCCTTCATCCTTCCGCCTTCATCCTTTAACCAGCCGCCTTCATCCTTCATTGTATTCGCCCCCAGGCGCTCGTCTTCCAATTGTCGATAGCATCGCTTGCCAAAATCCAGGGCGGCAGCGGCATAAGCAGCATGTTTGAAAGCGCGCTCACGTAAGGCTCGTACATTAGACGCAGCTCTTCCAGTCGTAGCTCAGCTTCCGTGCCGTCCTGTAACGCCGCCCCGTTGTCTTCAAGGATTTCGCGGAGGCGCTCAAGATCGCCGGGGAACAAGCGCGTCACACATGCTTGCGGCGCGGCAGGCGCGGTGCGAAAGATTTGCGCGAGGTCCACGACGGCGTGACGCGCCATCGCGAAAGTGAGTTTCGCTTGCCAGGCCGGCAGGCCCTCGACACCGACCATAACCAGGGCGCAGGTATCGAGCACCGTCGTCAACGCCGCCAGCCACGATTGATTGTCATGTTGTGAACGGAAATAGCAGAGCACTGGATAGGACAGGTGACTTTCAAGCAGCTCGGCGGCCCAGCGCTCCCATTCGCTCAGAACGGAACGAAGCTCGTCGAGGTTTCCGCTTTCCGCATGGCGGCGCAACATTTCGGTCGCGCTGGAAGGAGATCCGGCGCGGGCATCCAACAATGAAATGTTTACTTCACGGCGCGAAAAGGCCTGGTAGAGGACCGGGAGATATCCAATTACGATAGCCAGCAAACCAAAACCATTCGCCGCTTCGATGACGCAAATCATCTGGCCCATTCTCAAGGTGGGAACGAGATCGCCAAAGCCGAGCGTAAAGAAAGTGGTACCGCTAAGATAGAGATAGTCAGCGAAGGCAGGTTCAAGATTCAGATTCAAGCGCGCAGCAATTGCCCAGAGCGCAATTGCATATCCGAATATGAGACCCAAGGCCCAAAGCGCCAGCAGGATCAGCAACGACAATGGTCCAAATAAGCCGAGAAGTTTTTCGCGTCGCTTGCGGTTGCGCATTGCACGCGCCAACGCGGACCAGGGCGCCCACGCTGTTGAATAAAACACACTGGTCAAACGGAACCGGCGCGTTACTCGCCGCGGCAGGATGATCGTTTCGAATGCGTCCCAAAGAATGACGAGGATTAATGCAAGACCGGGAATGATGGCCAACAGTCTCATTGGAGTTCGTTCAGTTTAAATAAAGGATGATTAGTGCCCCGATGTTATCGTTGAATGGCGGTTTAGCAAATGCTTCCGGCGTCGGATAGCATTTTGTCACCACAAACGGCTGCGCTACTCTAATCTGAGCTGGTCTAATTTCATATGCCTGCCCTAATCATACACGGCCACTTTTATCAGCCGCCAAGGGAAAACCCCTGGACCGGAAATATTGATCAGGAACCGGACGCCGCTCCCTTTCACGATTGGAACGAACGCATTCACGCCGAGTGTTACGCACCAAACACTGCCGTTCGCATTCAGGCGGCAAACGGCAGCGACCTGGTAATGAACAACTACGCGAACATCAGTTTTGATTTCGGCCCGACGTTGTTGTCATGGCTCGAGCGACAGCATCCGGCGACTTATTCCAGCATTGTGGGCGCCGATGGCGAAAGCGTGGCGCGTTTCAGCGGGCACGGGAACGCGATCGCACAAGCTTACAATCACGCGATCCTGCCATTGTGTAATGAACGCGACCGGCTCACGCAAATTCGTTGGGGGCTGGCGGACTTTCGCTATCGCTTTCAGCGGGAACCAGAATCAATGTGGCTTCCGGAAACGGCCTGCAACGACGATGTGCTCGACTCGCTGATTGATCATGGATTGAGGTTTGTCATTCTTGCGCCGCAACAAGCGGCGCGCATTCGCGCTGCGAAACAGGCGTCCGCGAGTTGGCAGGCGAGAAGCAAAGACAGCATCGACACCAGCATTCCCTATTGTCGTTATCATCGCGACGGTTCGGGAAGATCGCTGGCAGTCTTTTTCTACGATCCGGACGTTGCGCACGCAATCGCTTTTGAGTCCGCTCTTTCTTCGAGCGCGGCGTTGGCAGCACGGATTGCGGGGCGGCCCGGAGCGGATGAGATGGTTAATGTCGCGACCGATGGCGAGAGCTACGGGCATCATCATAAGTTTGGCGATATCGGCTTGGCCCACCTATTGGAAACGGCAGCGCCGGCGCGCGGATTTCGTGTAACCAATTACGGCGAGTACTTGGATGAGCATCCGCCAGCGATCGAGGTGGAAATTGACAACGGCCCGGCGGGCGCAGGCAGTTCGTGGAGTTGTGTTCACGGCGTGAGTCGTTGGACCAGCGACTGTGGCTGTCACACGGGCGGCGGCGAAAATTGGAACCAGGCGTGGCGAGAACCTTTGCGCGAGGCGCTTAACTTTTTGCGCGACCAGGCGGCAGCGGCTTTCGAAGCAACGCGTGGGGTGTTGTTCTGCGATCCCTGGGCGGCGCGCGATGATTCCATAAGACTTATCCTGCATCAATTCGAATCGCGCGAGCTGTTCCTGCTCGCACATGCGCCAGGGCAATTGAATCGCGAGCAAGAGTTGCATGCGCTGGCGTTTCTCGAAATGCAACGCAACGCGCTGTTGATGTTTACCA
The DNA here is from genome assembly GCA_039930405.1 of bacterium. Lineage (GTDB taxonomy): Bacteria > Acidobacteriota > Blastocatellia > Pyrinomonadales > Pyrinomonadaceae > PSRF01. The sequence goes on along the minus strand of JBDTTW010000338.1, from coordinate 16,305 downwards.
GTTGCGGTTGGTTCTTTAACGATATCGGCCGCCTTGAGCCAATTCAGATTCTGAAGTACGCCTGCCGCGTGATTGAGTTGATGCAGGAAGTCGGGCTGCCGTCGCCGCGGCAACGCTTCCTTGAGATTCTGGCAGAAGCAAAAAGCAATCGGCCCGAATTGGGGAACGGCGCCGACGTCTATAGCCACTTTGTTGAGCCGGCTAATCCATCGTTTGCTCGGACGGGCGAGAAATTGACTCCGGTAACGGCATGACCAAAAAAGATTCCAGCAAGACTAAGCGCCCAAAGAAAACGGAAACTGCGTCGCGTCGCGTTTCGCGTAAGCAAGCGCCGGAGCCGGCGCCGGTAATTCACGCTAACTCCGCTCCGCAACTGTTAGGTGAACTCGATCTCCACTTGTTTGCAGAAGGTAAGCACGAAAACATTTACCAGAAACTAGGTGCGCACGCGGTTATTTACGATGGCGTCAAGGGGATCTCGTTTGCTGTCTGGGCGCCGAATGCTGAACGCGTCAGCGTGGTCGGCAATTTCAATGGTTGGGATGGAATGCAGCATTCGCTGCGACGATCAGGTGAATCCGGGGTTTGGGAAACCTTTGTACCTGGCCTCGAGCCGGGTGAGATTTATAAGTACGAACTTAAATCGCCAGGCCTGCCGGTATTTCTCAAGGCCGATCCCTACGCGTCATTCGCGGAAGAGCCGCCCAACACCTCGTCCGTCGTGTACGAATCGAACTATCGCTTTCGCGACTCGACCTGGATGAGGAGACGCGCGGCGGCGGAACATTTTCGCCGGCCGCTTTCGCTTTACGAAGTTCATTTCGGATCGTGGCGCCGCATCGCTGAAGAAGAAAACCGGCCGCTGAATTACCGGGAAATGGCCGAGCCGCTGGCGAAGTATGTGCGCCAGCTTGGGTTTACGCATGTTGAGTTTTTGCCGCTCAAGGAGTTTCCCTATGGACCATCGTGGGGTTATCAAGTCAGTAATTACTACGCGCCTTCAGCGCGCTATGGCACGCCTGACGACCTGCGCTATTTGATCGACTACCTGCACCGGAAAAGCATCGGCGTGATCATGGATTGGGTGCCGGCGCACTTTCCCAAAGACGCGTTCACGCTCGGGCGTTTCGACGGCTCCGCTTTGTACGAACATCTCGATCCGCGCAAAGGCGAGCATCCGGATTGGGGCACCTACATTTTCAATTACGGTCGCAGCGAAGTAAGAAACTTCCTGATCGCGAACGCGCTTTACTGGTTCCGCGAGTTTCATATTGATGGATTGCGCGTCGATGCGGTCGCCTCGATGCTGTACCTTGATTACAGCCGCAACGAAGGCGAATGGGTTCCTAATCAATTCGGCGGACGCGAAAATCTCGAGGCGCTGGCATTTCTGAAAGAACTCAACGAGGTTACGCATCGCGAGTGTCCCGGCACGATCATGATTGCCGAAGAATCAACTGCGTGGCCGCTGGTCAGCCATCCAACCTACACCGGCGGCCTTGGGTTCGACTTCAAATGGAACATGGGCTGGATGCATGACACGCTTAAATACTTTCAAACTGATCCACTGTTTCGCGCCGGCAATCACAACGCGCTGACGTTTGGTCTGGTCTATGCCTGGAGTGAAAACTTTATCCTGCCGCTGTCGCACGATGAAGTGGTCCACATGAAGGGCTCAATGCTGAACAAGATGCCCGGCAGCACGGAGCAGAAGTTTGCGAACCTGCGCGCGCTTTACGCTTACATGTGGGCGCACCCAGGCAAGAAGTTGTTATTCATGGGTGGCGAGTTTGGGCAATGGCGCGAGTGGACCGAAAAGGAAAGTCTTGATTGGCACCTGATTGATGATCCGCTGCACGCTGGGCTGCAAAAATTGCTGCGCGACCTTAACCGCATTTATGGCAAGCAGGATTGTTTGTGGGAAGCGGATGGCGAACACGCGGGCTTTGCGTGGATCGACGTGGATAACGCGGCGCAAAACGTAGTCGCATTTCGGCGCCTTTCGCCAACGACAGGAGCTGAGATCATCTGCGTCTATAATTTCTCGGCGGTGACGATTGAAGGTTATCGTTTGGGCTTGCCGCAAGCAGGGAAGTACAAGCCGTTATTGAATACCGACGCGGAAAGTTATGGGGGCGCGAACGGCGGTTCGTCAAAGCGAATTGCGGCGGAGGAGACTCCTCATCACGGTCTAGAATATTCGACTGTGATTACCTTGCCGCCGCTGGCAGGTTTGTGGTTTGAAGCGCCGCCTACTTAGCTTTCAGAGAAAGAGAAGTAGGCTAAACCACTAATCTTCGCTTTCCGAACCGAATGAACTCGGCAAAGCTATCGCACGCGCGCTGTGCCAACTCGTTTAGCTCTTCTCGCACCTCATTATTTCGCTCTTGATGCTCTTTGATCAGGGCTTCGAATTGCGCTTGATCTTTCGATTGTTCATTCAGGTGCCCCAAGAGGACTGGATTGTTATGCGGATCGTCGTTCATCCGGAAGAGCCTTCCACCTCCATCTACTTTGACCATGAACGTGTTTTGAGCCAATGATACTTGGAATTTTCGTATGTCTTCTCTAAGGGTCGCTCTGATGCCTTCCATCTCAGCATCGAAAAACTCGTTTTCGGGCAGTTTTGAGGAGTAGAGAAAATCGTTTAATCCAGAATGCCAATCTTGATAAAAGGAATTCGCATAATCATGTTCGCAAACGTGGTCTCTAATTGAGCCTTGCAGCTTTTGGGTGATCTCCTTGAATGTCTTTCGATCTAGCTCAACATAGGTGGATTCCACTGAAGGTCCGGTAGAACTCGCGACTTTTCGGTACCAGTTATCTCGATGAGCCTTTAACTCTCCAACGGAATACTTTCTGCCTTTTGGATGCCTTTCATTGTAAGACTTTACATCGGCGTGACAGTCGAAGCACACGGGCAGACAATTGTCGTATGAATCTTCTCCTCCATCAGCCCTCTGTTCAATGTGGTGCAGTTCCATCTTGCTTCCACAGAACTTGTGGCAAATAGAACAATGCCGTCCGGAGTTAATTAAGGCTTGCTCGGCAATCTTAGGTGGGAATCCCATAGGGGTCGATGTTAGTCGGTGCGCAGATAACCTAGCCGCCCCGGCGACGTTGGGGGTTGAAGGACCCAACTCTAGGTCGTAAACAGTTCGCCTCTCGACTAGGCAGGCCCACTGAAACAAATTATTAGGCCGCGCGCGGCTTCGCAGTTGGTTTCCAATGCAGTCGCAGGCGCTTCCCAGAATCTGCACACTCCCGCAAATACATATTCATCAAGGTCTGATATGGGATCGCCAGATCTTTAGCCATGTTTTGAAAATAGGCAATGGTCTCTTCATCCAATTCGATCTTGAGTTGTCTTTTCAGGCGCTTGGCGTACGGATTTTTCACCGCTTTTGAAAAGTCGTAGTTCTTCTTCATATTCTTATTCGTTCCAAGTATTGTTCTCTTTCCGTTCGGTTCGCTTTCCGCGCTGAGATGATTCTAATTATATCTTCTGTTTTGCGGTAGCAGTGACACACAACCAAGATTCGCACGCGCGAGCTAATGCCCAAGATCGTGAAGCGCTCCTCGTCGGAAGAGTTCTCATCATCGGGGAGCAACAATGCCTCTTCGTCCAGAAAGACTGTCTTTGCTTCTGCGAACGAAACTCTGTGCTTACGCAGATTTGTCGCAGCCTTGCGAGGTTCCCATTCAAACTGAAGCGATTGCACTCGGAGAGTGTAGCGACACCGTAGTTTCACTAGCAAGGTTGTCGAGGTCGGACATTTAGGTCAAGGCCGCAGGACAACACTTCGGTTCATTCCTTCTTTCGCAGGCGCAGCCTGACTTCCTCCCAAGGAATGGCTCCGCCAGGATCAGCGTCAGCGGCGGCTAGCCGATGTTCCAATTCCTCGCGGTGCCAGTCCGGAATTGGCAACTCTTCGAGCGAATCCGGGATGCTATCCCACAACACACTAATCAAGTCCAGCCGCTCGGCTATGCTAAGTTGACTAATAGCGACATCTGATAAAGATTGCGCCATAACCACCCTCCGTTTCTGAACTCACGTCGCAAGTATACCAAACACCCAGACAGGACGTATCCCGAAGGCGTAGTGCGCCAAGTTCAAAGTTCACAAAAAAGCTTTCATTGTGTATCTTCGCTCGACATGATCGACTGGTCCAAAATTCGCAAACAGTTTCCCGTAACCGAGCACTCCGTTTACTTAAACACTGCGGCGGCTGGGCCATTGGCGCGCGCAACCGTGGAAGCCGCGTCTGCATACTATCGTCTGATGATGAACGACGGCGACATTCATTGGGATGAGTGGCTGGCGCAACGAGAAGTCGTTAGGAATAAGGTCGCAAGTTTTATCAATGCCGAACCGGATGAAGTCGCGCTGACAATAAACACTTCAACTGGAATGAACGTGATCATCGATGCGCTCGAGAATCACGGCGAGGTCATCTCCTGCGACCTGGAGTTTCCTGTTTCCACCTTGCCGTGGATGAACCGGCGTATTCCGATTCATCTGGTGAAATCACACGAAGGCCAGGTTGGCATTCAGGATCTTCGCGACGCGATGAACGTGCGCACCGGCGTGATTTGTTTAAGCCACGTGCAATTCTCGAATGGGTTCCGCACCAATTTGGAAGAGTTAGGAAATGCCAAGGGTGGACATGCGTTAGTAATTAATGCCGCCCAGTCGGCGGGTGCATTCGCGATCGATGTTAAGCGCATGAAGATTGATGCGCTTTGTTCGACCGGTCATAAATGGATGCTGTCGGGATACGGCAGCGGCTTTGTTTATCTTTCGCGCGAACTGCAAGCCGCTTCAAAACCGCACGCGATTGGCTGGCTCAGTCTTCAAGATCCCTTCACGATGCGCAACGATGAAGCGCATCTGCGTCATGATGCGGCGGCCCGCACGGAACTCGGTTGTCCGCACTACGCCGGAATCTTTGCGCTGGGCGCGTCGGTTGATCTGATTGGAAATGTCGGAATCGAGAACGTCGAGGCGCGGGCGCTGGAACTGAACCGTCATCTGACTGATCGGCTTAGCGACTCTGGTTGGCAGGTCTTATCGCCGATCAAGGATGAGGCCACGCGCTCGGCGCAGACGTTGGTTGCCGCCGCCAACCCGGCCGAGTTGGTTAGCAAACTTGCGCGCCAAAAAATAATCGTTACCGAGAAGCCGCAGGGAATTCGGGTGGCGACAGGCTTTTTTAACAATGAGGTGGACGTCGACCATCTTATTGAGGCGTTGGCAAAAGGATAACGGTCCCTTCATTCTTCAATTCTCTCTGTGCGTCCTTTGTGTTCTCGGTGTCTCAGTGGTGAATCAATAAGAACGGCCAACCACAAAGACACAGAGAACACAAAGGACGCACAGAGACAAACAATCTCAGCCTGCCAACTTACGCCGAGCGATCTTCTTTGAACGACTTTTACGTGACCTCAATTTACGTGGCTTCTTCTCAGAATTAATAATATTCTCACCCTCGAAATATTTGCGCGCGAGTGCAACGAACGTTTCCATAACCTCTGACTCGTAGCCGCCGATTTGTTTTGCGACCCCCAATTCCCAATTTATTTGCGCGCCTTCGATCCACCAGCGCACCAGCCGCCCTTTTGCGACTGCCTCGCTGACCGATTGGAGCGGCACAATTCCCACGCCCATATTTTCTTCCACCATGCGGCGAATAGCGGCTTGCCGGCTGAGTTCCATCGAGACATGAAGCGTCACACCGGCTTGTGCGAAGAAGCGATCGATTAACCTGCGCGTGTTTCCACCGCGCTCGCCGAGGATGAGCTTTTCTCCGGCGAGCGTATACGCGCTGACGGTTTTCTGCTTTGCCAACGAGTGACGCGGCGAACCGATGGCCACTAATTGATCCTGGCTGAGACGCTCGGTGTGAATGCCGCGCGCCTCGACTGGCAAAGACACAAACGCCAGATCCAACTCGCCGTTGAGTAGTTGATTAACTAACGCGTCGCTAGTTCCGGAAACCAGACTCAGCTGGGCGTCCCCATGTTGCTTGCGCACTTCTTTGAAGAGTTTTGGTAAGACATCGGTAGTAACGCCAGCGGAAGCGCTGCCAATCCGCAAGCGCCCGCGCTGAGTTCCCGCCAACTCTGCGACCTCATCGACCGCCGCATCGTGATCGCGCAGGATGTGTCGTGCGCGCTGCAGCAATTGTTCTCCGGCTTCGGTCAAGACCACGCGCCGCGGCGCTCGCACGAAGAGTTTCACACCCAGATCGTTTTCCAGTTGCCGGATCTGCATGCTGATGGCCGCCTGCGTAACGTGAACACGTTGGGCCGCCGCGGTGAAGGTGCCGGCCTCCGCAATGGCTACAAAAGCTCGCAGTTGTCGTATCTCCATCGTTCCTCCCACTATCAGGTATCGTTATTGTATTCATAAAATCTTTTAGTTTCCATTATAGATAAGCATTCTCATAAAATCGCCCCAGCTCGATCGGAACACGCATTTTGTGTCATGAGGTCACTACCGCGTGGTAGTGCTGGCCTCACTGCGGGAGTTTGCATAATTAATGCTTAGTTCAAAAGGGAAAGCGTCAAGTTTTCGGAATGCTCGGTATCCGGCAGCGCGCCGGGCCACCCTCGGCGTGGACGGCGGCGGCACGAAAACGCAAGCCGTCATTCTTGATCTCAATTTGAACACTGTCGGTGAGGGCGTCGCCGGACCTTCCAATCCACTTCGTGTCGGCGTCGCCAGCGCGGCGACTGCAATTCGCGAAGCCGTCGATAAGGCTTGCGACGCTGCCGGCCTGAGGCGCACGGATCTGGTGGCAGCCGAAATCGGCCTCGCCGGTGTCCGCCGCCCGGAACTGCGCGCGCGAATGCATGACGCGCTGAAGAATCTTGGAATACGCGACCTGGTGGTGGTTGGCGATGCGGACATTGCTCTCTATGCCGCCGCCCAGGGCGCGGCCGGTTTGGTTGTGATTGCCGGTACCGGTTCGATTTGTTGTGGGAGCAACGCGCGCGGCAAGCGGGCTTGTGCCGGTGGCTGGGGGCCGCTTGCCGGCGACGAAGGCGGCGGCGCCTGGATTGCGCGGCGCGGGTTGCGCGCGGTTGCGTATGCCAGCGATGGCCGTGGCTTGGCGACTGCTCTCAGCGCCGCTGCGTGCAAATATTTTCGCGTGTCGAATCCCATAGATCTTTCTACGGCGATTTACGCTCCTGCCGTAACCAACGAATATCTCGCCGGATTTGGTAAGTTTGTGATCCAGGCGGCGAATGCAAAGGATCGAGTAGCGCGTGAGATTCTGGTTGAAGCCGGCAAAGAACTCGGCTTGGCTGCCGCCGCGGTGATTCGCAACTTGAAATTGGAGCGCGAAACTTTTCCGGTTGGCTATGTCGGTGGTGTGTTTGCCGCGAGTGGTGAATTGGTGCTGGCGCAATTGCGTCAGGCGTTGCGCAACATCGCTCCTGGCGCAGCTCTGACGCCGCCAAAATTTCTTCCGGCAGTGGCGGCCGCACGCATGGCCCACGAACATTTAAACGATATCGCGCTTGCGGTTTAAGCTGGTACTCAGATGAAAGTAGACACTTCAAGTAACCTGCCAATCACGGAACAGGAAAATCCGCGCACCGCGAACTTAAGCGATCTCGCGGTAACGGAAATTCTGCGCCTGATGAACGAAGAGGATCGGTTGGTTGCTTCGGCAGTTGGCGATGCCCTGATCGATATTCAGAAGGCTGTCGTGGGCATCGTTGACAGACTAAGCAAAGGCGGCCGTCTTTTTTACATCGGCACCGGAACTTCCGGACGGTTAGGGGTGCTGGATGCGGCTGAGTGTCCACCGACATTCGGTGTCGCTCCCGAATTGGTCCAGGCCGTAATCGCCGGCGGTTACGAAGCTTGCCATCGCGCAGTTGAAGCGTCTGAAGATGACGCGGAAGGCGGCGCTAATGATTTACGGCAGCGCGGCTTCGTGAAAGCGGACGCGCTGGTTGGCATCGCCGCTTCCGGTCGGACTCCGTACACGGTGGGCGCGGTCTCTTATGCTCGGAGTCTTGGCGCATTCACGATAGCACTCACGTGCGTTCCCGCCTCGCCAATCACAAACGCGGCGGAGGTTAGCATTGTGGCGCTAGTTGGACCGGAAGTGATCGCGGGCTCGACGCGTCTCAAAGCCGGCAGCGCGCAGAAAATGGTCCTCAACATGTTGTCGACTGCAAGCCTGGCTAAGCTCGGCTATGTTAGCGGCAACCGCATGACGAATTTGCAGCCGCGCAATGCGAAACTTCGCGAGCGAGCAGTGCGCATCATTATGGCTGAGTCAGGGGTTTCAGAAAGTGTGGCAAAAGGCGCCCTGAAGGCATCGAACGGAGTGGTGCCGAAAGCTATTGAGCAACTCAGGGAGCGTTAAGTTCTAGTTATCCTCTCTGTGCAGCCTTGGTGCTCTTCGTGTCTCCGTGGTGGCAGTCGATGAAATTCACCACAGAGATACGGAGAACACAAGGACACACAGAGATTAAGTCAAACCAATACGTTTACCGAATGCAGGTTTCGCTGGTCAGTCTTTCCGCCAGCAGTTATAATCCCCGCCAAACCAGTCGGCCACTTCGGAGGAACACATGACAATCGCGAACGATTCGTTAACCAGCTCAGCGTTTGAAAACGATTTACTTGCAGCGGTGATGCAGCATTCAATGCTTAAGCATCCCTTCTACGTTGCCTGGAGCGAAGGCAAGTTAAGCAAATCAGTCTTGCAGGAATATGCAAAACAGTATTACGCGCACGTTCGCGCTTTTCCGACTTATGTTAGCGCGGTGCATTCGCATTGCGACGATCTCGAAACGCGGCAAATGCTGCTGGAGAACCTGGTTGAAGAAGAGCAAGGCGCGGAGAACCATCCCGAATTGTGGTTACGTTTTTCCGAGAGTTTAGGGGTCACGCGCGAAGAGGTCAGAAACGCCGAGTTGTTGCCTAAGACGAAAGATTCAGTGGCTCGGCTGAAACAGTTGACGCAGAGTGCAGACTATCGCGAAGGTTTGGCGGCGCTCTATGCTTATGAGAGCCAGATTCCGGAAGTGGCGCAAACGAAACGCGCCGGCTTGAAAGAGTTTTATGGCATCGATGACGAGCGCGGCGTGGCGTTCTTTCGCGTGCACGAGTCGATTGATTTGCTTCACAAAGAAGTCGAGCAGCGGATTCTCGCCAAAGAATGTGCGACGCCTGCGGACAAAGGACGGGTGACTGCCGCGGCGAGTGCGGGAGCCGAGGCGCTGTGGTCCTTTCTCGATGGCGTGACCGAAGCTTATTTGACGCCGGCAGTTGCAGCCTGAAGTTTCTGACGTAAACAATAATCCAAAGCAAGTGTGGTTTCTTGTCGGGCTGTAAGCTCGCGCGCTACATTTGCGCCTCGGTACTTTTGCTCTGCCCTTGAAACACGTAACATAGTTTTCCGAAGTAATAGGCCTCGAAGCGCTAGTGACTTCTCAATTTCCTAAGCACATGAAAGTTCCGGGCGTAACCAACGCCAGCTATTTGATCTGCAGTCTCCTGATCGTATTCGCGCTGGCCTCGACTGCGATGGCTCAGGAAACAACCGGAAACATCGCGGGGCAGGTAACCGATCAAAACGGCGGCACAATTTCCGGCGTACAGACGAACACCACGTTTGGTGTGATCACCGGCACGCGCGATCCGCGCACAATTCAGTTTGGTCTGAAACTGAACTTCTAAAGTTATCCCGGTCGCATTGAATTCTTGAACACTTCCAAGCCAAACGAAACCTTTCTGCGAAACGCTCGCATTGTGTTTCCCGATCGCGTCGCGCAGCAGGCTGACTTGCGGATCCGCGACGGCAGGATCGCGCGGTTGGGTGATGCGGAACCGGCAATGGGCGTTGACGAAATCGATCTTTCCGGATGCACCTTGGTTCCGGGCTTTATCGACGTGCACATTCATGGCGCGGTTGGTGTCGACACAATGGTGGCCGACGCCGCCGAGCTTCGGCGCATCTCGGAATTTCTCGCAACCAAAGGTGTGACCGCATGGTTGCCGACGCTGGTCCCCGCGCCTGATGCGGACTACGCGCACGCCATCGCGGCGATTGAAGAGGCAATGCGTTCGACTGCCGGTGCGCGGATCCTCGGTGTTCACTATGAAGGTCCATTTGTAAATTCAGCGCAGTGCGGCGCTTTACGGCAGCAATACTTTCGCAGTTTTGGTGATCAGGCCGCGCTGGATAGTTTACCGAGGCTAGCCAACCCCACAGCCGTGCACATGATGACGATTGCCCCGGAGATTGCAGGCGGCATCGCTCTGGTCCACGAGTTAAAACGACGCGGATGGATTGTTTCGATCGGACATACGCGCGCGGAGTTTGAACTGCTCGACCAGGCATTAGCTGCCGGCGCGCGGCACATGACCCACTTCATGAACGCGATGGCGCCATTCCAACAGCGCGCGCCTGGGCCAATCGGTTGGGGTCTTTTGCGCGATGAGGTAACTTGCGATCTGATCGCGGACGGTATTCATCTTGATCGTTCTGCCCTGGAACTGATCCTGAAAAACAAAGGCGCCGGGCGCCTGATGCTCATAAGCGATGCGATTGCAGCCGCGGGATTGGGAAACGGCGATTATCAAATTTGGGGCGAATCAATTTCTGTAACAAATGGTCGGACGCGCAACAGCCGCGGCAGTATCGCTGGTTCGGTCATCAGCTTGCTCGACGCGGCCCGCAACATGGAATCGCTCGGCGTTTCTGAAGTGGACCTGGCGTGCCTGAGTTCGACTAATCCGGCGAAGCTGCTGGGCATCGACGGCGAATGTGGATCCATCGCAGCAGGGAAGCGAGCGGACCTCGTTGCGTTTAGCGCCGCGAAGCAAGCAGTACTGGTGCTGGTGAATGGCGAGGTAATGCTCGCCGCTCAATCCTAATACTGGGACCGCGGGCGTCGCGCCGGCAATGCTGAGTCACCAAACATCGTTGAGTGGTTGAGTTGTTCGCGTTGCGCGCTCATTGCGAGCAAGACGCCGCGCGGTCCCCGTAATCCATTTTCTCGGATGCGGATTCTTTTACTGTTTGTTGTTGCGCTGTTGGCAGCGGTTTGATACATAATTACCGCATCGGCGTATTGCTTACTTAGGCGGACCAATCTTTCGTTCTCTGGCCGCTCCTGCGGCAAGCGTCTCCCCAGAAAATTGTTAGTCCAGGAATCTAACAGGTTGTGTAATTGATGCCTGCCATTTCGAAAACTGCAACAACTTGCCTTTTGCTGTGCGCGCTAGTTTGCGTTCCCGTGTTTTCGCAGACGCCCGAAGGCGGTAAGCAGGACCAATCGGAGGTTTTGCGCGTCTTCACTGAACTCGTGCAAACAGATGTGATGGTTTTCGATAGGGAAGGCCACTTCATCAACGGTCTAAAGAAAGAAGACTTTGAGCTGCGCATTGATGGCCAGCCGAAGCCAATTGATTTTTTTGAACGTATCATTTCCGGCAGCGCAAACGAAGAAACTCAACTTGCTGCGGCGCGCGGCTCCTCGAATCGCACCAACAAGCCTGACGCCGCCCCAGTGCCACTCGACCGCGGGCGCCCGATCTTTTTTTACCTCGACGATTTGCATATGGATCTTGCCAGCTTGAATGCTGCCAAGAAAACGGTCAGCGAGTTTATCGACAAGCAGATGGGCCAGAACGATGAGGTCGCGATTTCCTCATCCAGCGGTCAAATCGGATTCCTGCAACAATTGACTGACAACAAGGCAGTGCTTCATGCGGCACTCGAGCGCGTAAAGTTCCGTCCTTACACCGGGCGAGACTTCGATCGGCCGCCGATGGGTGAATATCAGGCGTTGCAAATTGAACGGTATGACCACGACGTTACTGAATATTTTATCGCACAAGTCCTGGCCCAAAATCCGATGATGACTCGGGAAGCCGCTGAGGCGGAAGTGCGCGGGCGTGCGCGCATGCTGCTCCAGCAAGCCGAAAGCGTAACGATGGCCACGATCTCCGGTCTGGACGACTTGGTTCGATCGGCCAACAAACTGGCCGGGCGCAAGCTCGTATTCTTAATTTCGGGTGGATTCTTTCTCAATCCCCAGGCAAGTTCCATGAGCCGCGTGCAGCGAATCACCAGCCTGGCGGCGCGCAACGGCGTAGTTATCTATTCAATCGACGCGCGCGGGCTAGCCACCGGTCTTGCCGACGCCGCAACGGACAGAGGCTTCGATATTACGGGCACATTGGAACGCGCGGCGATGGGAGAAATGGCAGCTTCGCAGGATGCAATGAACGCCTTGGCGCGTGACACCGGTGGAAAGCCAACTTTCAACACGAACGCGCTGGGTGTTGGTCTGGCAAAAGCTCTCAAGGAAACGTCTGCCTATTATCTATTGGCGTGGAAGCCGGAAGGCGAAACGCAGCACGCCAGCAGCAAGTTTCATAAGATAGAAGTGAAAGTTATCGGCAGACCGCAACTGGTGGTTCAAGTGAGACGGGGATTCTTCGATGTCGAACCCGAACCAGCGGTCGCCAAGTCGAACAAGCCAAAACAACCTGACGCCAACAAGCCGGCCGAGGCCAATAAGCTTCCGGAGTCAGATCTTCGTAACAAACTGGGCGGCACCTTTCCCGAGCGCGGTATTCCTATTTCCTTAAACCTAACCTACCTCAACACGTCGGACAGAGGTTGGTTGCTGACTACGATGATGGAAGTTCCCAGCGCTTTCCTTACGTTTGAAAATGTTGGCGGGAAACAAGTCGCGACGGTTGAAGTGGCGGGTGTCTTTTTCAACGACCGTGGCCAACCCGGCGGATCGTTCACGAAAAATATTACGCTCGAGGCTCAACCTGATTACGTTTCCGGACGTGGCAGCGTACGTTATTCCTATCCGTTGTTTCTGCCACAGGGCCTGTATCACGTTCGGGTGGCAGCACGCGATCCCAAGAGCGGTCGCATTGGTAGTGCGCATGATTGGATTGAGATTCCCACTCTGAAACCGACTCAATTGGGGATAAGCAGTGTACTGATTGGGCTGCGACCGGCGGCGGCGGTCGGCAGCAATTCCGAAAGCAGCCAGACCATGGCGAGTTCGCTGGAAGTTAATATTGGCCATCGCTTCCAGCGCAACAGCAACTTGCGATTCGCGCTTTTTGTTTACAACTCAATCGCCGCTCCCGCGCCCGACTCCAAGCCTGATCTCGCGCTGCAGTTGTTAATGGTGCGCGACGAACAGCCAGTGGTCACTACTCCTTTGAAGAAGATCTCGACTAACGGCATCACTGACTTGTCGCGCATACCTTACGCTGGCGAGGTCCCGCTCGCGGGTTTGCCCGCGGGTCGTTACTTGCTGAAAGTTACCGTCATCGATCGAATTTCAAAACAGAGTGCTTCGCAGGAAGCGCGTTTTGAAATCGAGTGAAGCAGACCAACCATTTTTGTCTCAACCCTGGAAACCAACTAAAGAACAACTCATCGCCGCCGCAGGCAAGACTGTCCGCGATGTAATTGCGCCCGGCTTGCGCGTCCTTTTTTGCGGCATCAATCCGGGCCTTTACACTGCGGCGGTGGGCCATCATTTCGCTCGACCGGGTAATCGATTCTGGCCGGCACTATTCGCGTCAGGTTTTACCGATCGTCTGTTGTCTCCGTTTGACGAGCGTGAGCTATTGGCGCTTGGGTTCGGCGTGACGAATGTAGTGATGCGCGCGACCGCGACCGCTGATCAACTTTCGCGCGCGGAGCTAATGGCAGGTGGAAAGCGCCTGGCGACAAGAATCAGACGTTATCAACCAGCGTTTCTTGCGGTGCTCGGTCTTGGCGCTTATCGCGCCGCCTTTGGAAATGCCAAAGCGATCATTGGTGAGCAGGAAACGGCAATCGGCAAAACGCGCGTCTGGGTATTACCAAATCCCAGCGGTCTGAACGCGCACTATCAACCAAAAGATTTGGCGCGACTGTTTGGCGAATTGAAGGATGCGGTTGAGATGAAATAATTTGGAGTGCGGTATTCTTTGGAGTGCGGCGGCCTGGCGCCGCTTTGGCCCAGGGTAGCGCGCAATTTTTCGATCAGCCCTCAAACAATCAAGCTAGAGTCTCGTCCACGTTAAGTCAGGCCAAAGCGCCGCCGGGCCGGCGCACTCCAGGGAGTTGGTGCCTACCTCTTGATCAGTCCGCTGAGTGCGCTCGCCATTTGCGCGTTAAGCGGCTTCAGAATCTCCAATTCCTGCCGGGCGGAAGCTTGATCGTTGATCGCCACAAAAGTCAGGCCGAGGTTGTAGTGGGCGGCGGCGAGTTGCGGCCGCAGCTTCACGACTGCTTTGTAGGCCTCAATCGCTTCCGAGTAGCGCTTGCCGTTGTACAGCGCCAGGCCAAGATTGAAATGTGCGGCGGCGTTTGTCGGCTCAATCTCCGCCGCTTTCTTCAACGCCTCCGCGGCCTCGCTATAGTTCTTTAACTCGTTGTAGGAATTGCCAAGATTCTTGTAAGCGTTCGACAAAACCTCGTTCCGGTTCTGCAATCCCTGCTTGTAGGCGCCGCCCGTTTGGCCCAAGAGCGCGATTGCATGCTGGCTCGCGTCGATCGCTTCCGGATAGCGTTCGGCATGTGCGTAATTAAAGGCGAGGTTGTTGTAAATCTCCGCGTTGTCCGGATCCAACACAAGCGCTTGCTTAAGTGTCTCGGCTGCTTCCGGGAAACGACCTAGTTGCGCCAGCGCATAACTGAGCGGCTGATACGCGTCGACGTAATCCGGCTTCACTTTCAATGTCTGTTGGTAAGCAGCAACCGCATCCTGATAGCGGCCTTGATCCAAATAAACATTGCCGAGACCGAGCTGCGCGCGCGCGTCGCTCGGATCCTGTTTCGCTGCGAGTTTGTAGTTCAGTTCGGCTTCAGAGTAACGCGGCGTGGGGGCGCTGCGAGCAGCGTTGGCTTTCGCGATGGTTTGTTCCTGCACGTTAACCGTCGGCTTTGATCGCGGGCGCGCTCGACCGGTAGCTCTGCCGCCGCCGACGGCGCTGGGACCGCTGGCGCCATGGACCGGCGGATTCTCCGGCTTGCGAAAAATCATTGCCGCGCCACCAGCGGGTTCGCTGGAAAGAGTTCCGCCCCCAGCCTGAGCGTGAGCGAGAAGCGGCACAGCCGCCAACGTGGTGAGAACGAGGAGGACTAAACGATATTGCTTTCTCATCAATTCAAACTCCTTGAAACGAAAAGGGGATGCCGGTCGTGACCCGGACGACGATAGGCCGACGAGCCATGATAGATCAAGATGGAAAGCCGTGCATTTTGGTTGGCTGTCTGGCTAGTTTAGTTCATCCAGTTGGAGTCCGACCGGATCCGCGCCGGCGCCTTTTAGTCCGTCGATCACCAAGGTTACGTTGACGTACGGCATCGAGCGCGGAGCTTTCACGAAAACGGTCCTCAGAATTCGTGCATCCTCGGGCAAATCAAAGCGGGTCAACAGCTCGTCGCGGTAGACGTGATTATTCTTGCGCTCTCTAAAAAGTGCGCTCAGCGTTTCACCGAGTTTAGAGGGATCGTTGACGGTGCCCATGTAGTCGGTGAGGCCGTTTAACTTCAGAGTCATGTCAGGCTGAATGGTGACTACCAACGTCCTATCGTCGGCTATCAGCCGCCTAAGCTCTTTTGGCAGTTCGCTGGGCAGATCAACTTTGAAATCATGAGGCTTCAAGGGCGCCGCGACCATGAAAATGATGAGTAACACGAGCAGCACGTCGATGAGTGGGGTGACGTTAATGAATGGCTTCGCTTCAGTTTTTTGATCGCGCGACACAGTAACCTCCTTGCGAGTCACATTCCCATGACCCTCACTTCGTAAGTTGCAATCTTAGACACTTGATGTTCCAGGTTGTTCCTGAGTAGGGATCGCAAGCGTCAACTCTTTGGAGTGCGCTGGCCTGGCAGCGCTTTGGCCCGACTGACCTAATTTACCCGCCATAGTTGAATGGTTCGCCGGCGCCGGCCAAAGCGGCGCCGGGCCGCCGCACGCCAAGGAGTTGACGCTGCCACTTGATCAGAGGTTTCTAAAGTTTATCGGACATCGGTGCTGTATCATGGAAACGCCGGGCGAATAATTAAGGGTTGGACCACGTGGACAAACTCACAAAACAATTGCGCGAGATTGTCGGGGACGAGGCTGTGCGCTCCGAACACGACGAGTTGCTGGTTTATGAATGCGACGGCTTGCCGCAGCATAAACATCTGCCGCGCGCGGTCGTCTTTCCCAATTCGACCGCGCAAGTTTCACAAGTTCTGGCACTGCTGGCTCGCGAGCAGGCGCACACCGTGGCCGACCCCTCGGGGGTGG